>CAYQXT010000037.1:0-15432 GCA_964421365.1 uncultured Bacteroidaceae bacterium | reverse complement strand
GGCTTAAGTATATTACAAAAAGCTTGATTCACTTAAATATAAACGCTTAAATATAAATAGAATTCAAGAACAACAAAAATTAGCAGTAAAATTTCAATCTAAATTAAAAGAAAAAGAGATCTATAAATTAACTACGGAAAAAAAAGTTCAGAAAATTATTATTTACAGCTTGATTACGGTGATTGCCTTGTTTATAATTCTTGTGTTTATTGTCATTTTCAGTTCCAAAAAGATGAAATTATATAACAAAAAACTATTATTTCTTAATGAAGAAGTATTAAGTAAAAAAACAAAAATTGAAGTACAAAGGGATGAAATTCAAGATAAAAAAAATGTAATAGATAAGCAATTAACGTCTTTAAGTCGCATTAATATAGAACTTAAGCAAAAAAACGAGCATATAGAAGCCAGTCTCAGGTTTGCTAAAAAAATTCAAGATTCATTACTCCCCAATTACGAAGAGATACTTCCCAAATATTTCTCCGATTTCTTTTTGTACTATTTACCACGAGAAAAAGTAAGTGGCGATTTCTATTGGATGATAGAAAAAGAGGATTTTCTGTATTTGGCTGTAGCAGATTGTACTGGGCATGGAATTCCTGGAGCTTTGCTTAGTTTTCTTGGAATTTCCTCCTTAAACGAAATTATTAATATCAAGCCTAA
Source organism: uncultured Bacteroidaceae bacterium (assembly GCA_964421365.1). Lineage (GTDB taxonomy): Bacteria > Bacteroidota > Bacteroidia > Bacteroidales > DYOH01 > CAYQXT01. Next base: position 14,769 of record CAYQXT010000037.1, on the reverse strand, counting down.
TATTAAGCCTGATGAAATACTAGTAAGACTGAGAGATGCTTTTATCTTAAACTTTCATAAGGACAATAGTTATAAACATGGGAATCAAAGTATTGACATTTCAATTGTTCAATACAATGCAAGTAAGCAAGAATTGACTTACTCTGGATCATATAATTCAATTTTTCTCGTTAGAGAAAATCGTTTAACTGAATTTAAAGCAGACAAGATACCAATTGGACAAAGTGAACATACGAATGTCGAGTTTAATTTATATCAGCATAGTTTAAGAAAAGGAGACCAATTTTATCTGTTTAGTGATGGCTTCCAAGATCAAATAGGCGGTGCGAAGACTCAAAAGTTCTTGAAAAAGAAATTCCGTTTTTTAATAGAGGGGATTTCTAGCTATTCCCCTACTGAGCAACAGAATATTTTATCCGTAGTTCATAAGGAATGGAGAGGGGAAATTCAACAGATTGATGACATTACAATACTCGGAATAAAAATTTAATAGGCAAAAAGAAAGCCTCTCGGAAAGAGGCTTTCTTAAATATATTAATCTTTCTATCCCAAGTATGATTTTAGAAGATTACTTCGTGAAGTATTTCTTAATCTTCTGATTGCTTTCTCTTTTATCTGTCTAACTCGTTCGCGTGTCAAACCATATTTTTCTCCAATTTCTTCGAGCGACATTTCAGGAACCCCAATACCAAAAGACAATTTCAGTATATTTCTTTCGCGCTCTGTAAGTGTTGCAAAAGCACGTTCAATCTCTTTAGATAGCGATTCGTTGATAAGCTGGGAATCGGCAATAGGAGAATCAGAATTTTCGAGTACATCCAATAAAGTATTATCCTCTCCGGAAACAAAAGGAGCATCTACGGATACATGACGTCCTGAAACGCGCATGGTGTCAGAGATTTTCTCTGGGGGAAGCTCTAAAATCTCAGACAGTTCTTCCTCCGAAGGCTTTCTTTGATTTTCTTGCTCAAATTTAGCTACTGCTTTATTATATTTACTTAATGAACTTACCTGATTTAAAGGTAATCGCACAATTCTACTTTGCTCGTTTATTGCCTGCATAATAGATTGTCTTATCCACCACACAGCATAGGAAATAAATTTAAATCCTCTTGTCTCATCAAATTTTTCTGCCGCTTTAATTAAACCCAAATTACCCTCATTAATCAAATCTGGCAGACTTAGACCCTGATTTTGATACTGTTTTGCAACTGAAACAACAAATCTCAAGTTTGCCCTTGTTAATTTTTCAATGGCTATCCGATCGCCTTTTCTAATTCGTTGGGCCAATTCGACTTCTTCTTCGACAGAAATTAAATCATATTTACCAATCTCTTGTAAGTATTTATCCAGCGAAGCACTTTCGCGATTGGTAATAGATTTCGTAATTTTTAATTGTCTCATAAACTTTTTCCCTCTTTTCTTCGCACAATATTTCTAGATGATCTAATATACAACTTTTATCTCTAAATATAAAGACTTAATCCTATTTAAAACTCAATTCTATTCCAGAAAACATTTTTTTTATTCTCGCTATTTCACTTCCAGACAAATTATGCTTTGAAAAATGTAATTCTTCAATGTTTTGTAATTTACCAAAATTATCCGGTAATTTTGCAATTGGATTTTCTTTTAAATTTAAAATTTCCAAATGACTTAACTCACAGATACTTTTTGGCAAAATTCTTAAATCATTATGCTGAAAATCAATCTCATACAAATTATGTAGACTACCTATTTTTTCTGGCAAAGCAGCAATTTGATTGTAATTCATATTGATTACTTCCAGATGAACTAAGCTATCTGTTTTTAACGGCAGTTGCGTAATTAAATTAAATGATAAATCTATTTTTTTTAATTGAGACAAGCTATTTATTTCATCCGGATACTTCGTTATTTTATTACCACTTAAGTTCAAAATTTTCAAGTTACTTAAAGAGCTAAGCTCACTTAGTGTTTCCGAATTAGCGATTGAATTATCTCTCAGATTTAAAACTTGCAAATTATGCAAATAAGAAATCCCTTTAGGTAAAGTTTTCAATTCATTTTTCCAGAGAACAATCTTCTGAAGATTCGTAAAGCTTGACAAATCAACGGTGGATGTTTCTATAATTCCACTATTATCAATATAGATTATCGAATCTGGATTAGAATAAGCATAAGCTTCTTCTAACGTAAATTTCGGCCTGTTTTCTATATCTGCAAGCGAGTATAAATATTGTGCTTTAGCTAAACTAAAAAAACACAGTAAAAAAATGCTAAAAAAAATGGCTCTTCTCACTTTCAATATTTTATAAAAATAAATTAAAGCCCACAAAAGTAACAATTATTTAGGCTCCAAAAAACTATCTTGTAATATAAATACGATTTTTTTTGGTATATGTTGCAAAATCAGACAAAGAATTAATATATATTAAGTTTTGAAATCCCAAATAAGGACTGTGAAATAACAACTTGATATATCTTTTTTTATTGGCACTCACCGAAAAGCAGATAGTCGAAAAAATTATATATGGGCTTATATTCATTTTTATTATTCGCTTGCTCAGTAACTATACACCAAAAACAAATATTAAAAAACAATAAAAGAAACTAATCCTTCTCATAAGAACTTATATAAAAACTTGAATATTTAGAAACGTTTTGTTTACAGAGTATTCTTAGGTATATACAGTTTACTTTTTTTTTCGGAACCAGCCGAAAAAGATACTTCTCGTATTTTTAGATTTATGGTCTGAGTTCTCTAGAAAAGATTTGTCGCCCCTGTTCAACAGCGTCCAAACTTGACTCCAACCGATAAATCCACCAATATTTTTATCATCTATATATATATCAGCATCAATTTTACGACTCATCATTCCATCATAAATTTCTTCGGGATAATTCTTATTAACGGCATAAAATTCTACCCCATTTTGCTTACAAAACTCAACGGCCTCCTCCAATTCTTTGCCCGAGCGATAGGTCCAAAGTATTAGTTTGTATCCTTGTTTATTGAGTTCACGCAGGGTTTCAAATGCGAAACGTCTTGTTTTCCCGATAGCCGGGAAACGATGCTCAACAATGGTTCCATCAAAGTCAACCGCAATTTTCATAGAATTCATATAAAAAAATAATCAATAACTTTGCCAAAAGTATAATTTTAGGTAATTTTAGAAACTCAAACAACAATAAAAACATGAAATCTATACTTACTTATCCATTTGTTCTAACTATTCTTTTTCTATTCTTTTCCAGCCTGTTTATTTCTCTTCTACGGCGAATACGAAAAGACAGATGTTTGAAAAATTTTGAAGGAGACTTCGTTATTTATGAAAATATAGACAAGGAGATTGTATCTGGTGGCATCTTAAATATTGAGAGTACAGGAATAGAGTTTTTGATTCAGGAAAAGGATTCTCCTTTCTCAAGTTATATTCTGTATGACAGTGAGTTTCATCTACTTCGAATGCTTATTCGAAAACACGAATTACAGAATCCCAAACGGATAGACCAGCTACTAAAATTAAGAAAAAAATTAAATAATCCTAACCTAATGAACCGCTTTTCGAGGAAAATAAGAACTTTTTTTAAATTAATCAATGATTCTTTTGCTGAACTTTTTAATTTATTACTCAACTATGCCAAGAAAAGTAAAACCACCGCAGCCATTCTAAATTCGCAATCGGGTTACATAAATAAGATGAAAAGTGAAATTATAGAAACGGTGGGTAAAGCTTATGATCCATTGATAGAAAAGTATATTGGCAAAAAGGTAGAAATAGAAATCCTGGAAAAGGAGGAGTTCATAAAAATTGAGGGCATCCTGATGAGTTATACCGTTGATTTTCTCGAATTTGGGCAGGCTACACTATTGGATTCTAACAAAATACCTTATATTGCAGACATTATCGTTCCTCAGAAAATATGTATCATCCGCAAAACTGTACGTACTAAGTTAGTTGCAACAGAAACACCAGTTAACTAACAATTTTGCGGATAAGCTACTTATTTATTTTTGCCAACAAAAGAAAGAATACCAACAGCACAACCTTTTTTATAAGTATTACCAGCTCTGAATTGTATCGCAATGAAATAAACCCCTGATTTTTCGCAAACAAAATCAAAATGATCCATAACCACAGAACCTCCAGATTCTATTTTATATTGTTCCGGACGGTAATTTCTTTTTAACAAGCCAGCTAGATTAAGGGCACTTGCTTCATTAGCCTTATAAGAAGTTTTTCCATATTCCTGTCTGGCATCAAATAAAGTCAACATAGCATCATTTTCATAGCCTTTAGGATTACAAATATTAAAACGATACAAAGTTCCTTTATTTAGAACAACTGAAAATTTTGCCACATAAGCCGGCTCGCCGGATCTTGATTTTTTCAATTTGGCATTAAAATCGCGCAAATAAATGGCACGACCATTATTGGTTGCGCACGAATATACCAATTGGCGTTTACATTGTGCCTGGGCTTTTTCTGCTGATAATCCAAAGAAAAAGAACGCAAAACTTAGTATGATTAAAATCCTCTTCATATTATAATGAGATTAATTTATTACGAATTTCATTTACTCTTTTTGTTATTTCGACTATTTCTGAATTGGTTATAGACACTTCACTTCTCTCATTTTGTTTTATGACAAAAGTACCATTTTGTTCTACCATTTTAGGTTCTCCCGGAATGATTTTGATCTGAACACCTTTATACGCATCATAAATATAGCCTAAATCTTTAATTAAATTAGCAAAATTTTTATCTTTATTGTATTTTTTCAATATAGTCAAAATATCCTCTAACAATAATTTTTGATCACCTATCCGTTCTGCAATACGTGGGTTAGGGACTGTTGTATGGACTTGTGTAGCTAAATAAAGTCCTTCTAACCATACACCTGTAACAATTAACGCACTTAAATGATTTCTATTATGCTGTCTCAAATGATCGTCCATTTCATTAAAGCTAGATACAGATAAAAACATTAAAGTGTCTAAGTTTTCATTGCTGACGGCCAATCGCTTAAGTGTTTGAAAATCAAAAAATTGACCAATTCTTAAGTCATCAGCAAGGCGCTTAATAACCGTTAAATATTGAACAATCGTTGTGGTTTTACTATAAATATTCATATATCCCAAATCGGCGCTATAAATACCTAATGCTAAAGATTGCTTGAAACTGGTATTATAATCGTCCGCATTTTCTGTAGGAAACAAATACTTATTCGAATAAGGTGCTCCTACCTCATCCAATAAGGCGGCCATTTCTACCGGCGCAGGAAAATTCTGAACAATCTCTGTCATAGACTGTTGCTCTTCTGCGTTAAGATTTGTGTTAGTCAGCCCTCCGGGCAATTCCAAATCATCTTTCACCTTTTTGTCATCACTATTATTTCCACATGCCATAAAAAAAAGGGCTGCGAATAAAACATAAAATAATTTCCTATACATCATTTCCCTACTAATTTGTAATTCAAATATAATAATTTTTCCATCAAATTAACTATTTTTTTTATTTTTCTCCTCGGATTTAAATATTTTTTTGACTTTAGCAATTTCAAAGGAGTTCAAAAAATCTATAAACCGTTTGAAATGTTCATAATATAATGGAGGATACAAGAGTAAAACAATGAACCAAATAACCAAAATATCAAACCAAAAGGTCTCGAAACGGTAATTTAAAAAATATTTATGTGGAGCAAAAAAATGAGTTCGCCAACTAAACAAACCATCATTTTCCGGCTCTAAAAATATGGGCTGATAATGCTGTACTAACTTATCCTCATATCGTAAAATTTTGTGTGTTTCAGTCAATTTCTGAACAATATCTGCCAGACGTTCATTATGATAACGTTTTTTCAACATATTATCATAGCCGGGTAAAGAATCATTTAGATTATTAATATAGGCTTGTTTCAGGCTATCTGCTCTAAAAAGAATTTTTCCATAATAAATTGATAATTCCTTAATATAATGTTCTAACTCTTCTGCTACATCATCGTCAAATTCTTTTAAATTTATTGTTTTAATTAGTGCCGGAGGAATACCCTGTACCAATTTACTCTCCGTAAGAAAAGTATTATGTATTAAATTAATATTTTCCTTGTATTGCTCATTACCAGTAGAGTCATTAGTGTACATCTCTACTGACTCTTCGATGATTTTCTCTAATTCTGGCAAATAATATACCGAACGAAAATCGGCAAAACTTGAGGCTTTATCGTAGATATAATAGCGTTTTTCGTATTTATTATTCTTAAATTGTTCAACCATTAATGCTTCATAAGTCCAGCGCGAGGGCATAAATTCAGCAACCAGAGGAACTCTGTCAACAGTGCCAATAACCCGGTTAAGCTTATCAAAACTAAAAAAAGCACCTCCCAATGCCATCATAGGTATCATTATCAAAGGAATGACAACATAAATAGTAACAGCCGAATTAAATGTGGCAGATATATTCAAACCTAGCATATTGGCAAAAACAAATGTTGCAAATAAGGCAAACCAATACTGAAAAAACATTTCGGTAATTCCAAGAATAAGATTACCCACTAATACATATAAAAAGGCTTGAATTGCAGAAATGGTTGCTAAAATAAGTATTTTTGAAATAAGATAACTTGAACGTGATAAATTCAAAAATTTCTCTCTTTTTAATATTTTTCGGTCTCTGAAAATCTCTTCAGCACTGACAATTAAACCAAAAAACAGAGCAACAACAATACTCATAAAAATATAAGCCGGAATATTTTCATTCTCTCTAAATATATATATGTTCGATTTGGGATCGGCAATATAGCGAATTAAGAAAGCTAGGGTAAAACCTAAAATGGGAGCTTCCAATAATGTAAGAACAACGTATTGAGTATTAGATACTTTTGCAATAACATCGCGAATAATAAAAATTTTTAGCTGCTTAAACCAGTTAGGAATTATAGATGATTTTGGAGGTTCATCACTTATTTCATCTATTTCTGTGATACTCAAATTTTCATTAAAAAGTTCTTCCCAATGTTGTGGACTCACTTTTCGTTGATTGGTATAACGACCAAATTCGTCAACCACCCTTGCTTCCATAATGTCAAAAATAAGCTCAGGAGTAACGTTACCACAGGTAGGACACTCACCAACATCGCTATTTACCTGAGCATCCATACGTTTAAAGTATGTAATTGCCTCAACAGGATTACCGTAATATACCATGTAGCCACCTGTATCAAGAAAAATCATCCGGTCGAACATTTTATAAATATCGGCTGAGGGTTGATGTATTACAACGTAGATTAATTTCCCTTTTAAAGAAAGCTCACTTAAAAGCTCCATGACATTTTCTGCATCACGAGAGGACAAACCTGATGTAGGTTCATCAACGTAAAGTATAGATGGCTCCCGAATCAACTCCAGAGCAATATTCAATCTTTTTCGCTGACCGCCGCTTATCATTTTATTTAAAGGTGTTCCTACTTTTAAATTTTTTCTTTCCCATAGGCTTAACTGTCGTAACGTCTTTTCCACCAGAAAGTTAATCTCTTCTTCTGATTTATCATTGAAACACAATTTTGCACTGTAATATAAATTCTGATAGACGGTTAATTCTTCAATAAGAAGATCATCCTGAGGAATATATCCTAAGACACCTTCAAGTTTATCAGACTCGGTATGTGCATTTAGGCCGTTAATTCGAACTTCTCCTTTCGAGGGGACGTACATACCGGCTAAAACATTTAACAAGGTTGTTTTCCCTGCTCCACTGGCACCCATTATTCCAACAAGATTACCATGTGTCTCAGAAAAACTAATATTTCGCAAGCCTATTCCTCCAGAAGGAAATTGAAATTCTAAATCTTCAACTATAAAAGAAAGACTGGCAGAGGTAATATCCTCCAGAAATTTATTAACGACATCACTATAATATATAGGTTTGCCTTTAGGCATTTTTATAGTACTCCCCGTGGCAAACAAATAAATGCGTTTGTTATGTATGGGTAATCCATTTAAGAATAAATCATGAATACCGGTATAACGAACAAAATAGAGTTCTTCACTTTTAACGCGCAGAATATAAACGTATCCCTGCAAAGCTTCAGCAACTATTTGTTTACTCTCAATAAAGTCATATTTTCCGTCACTGGCAACGAGAATTCCAGGGATATCCATTTCCTCGGGCTGAATTCCCATTACAAAAGTTTCGATGCTTTCGTATTCACTTTTTTCAACATTAAAAACTTCTGCAATGGTATCAATAATTTCTTTACCCCGCTGGAGTTCTTCAGACTTTTCGTTAACTCTTAATAATTCAAACAAACGGACTAAAACAACAACTTTTTGCTTCTGATTCAGGCGCTTATTAATTTTTTTTGCAGGTCCAAATATCCGTACAGAATCAACTACAGAAACAGCATTTCTTTTACGTTTCCGTTCCGGCTTATCCAGTCCAGCCTTAGACCGGAAAAGTTCCATATATTCAGCCACAGCTTCGCTACTAAGTTGCTGTTTCAGAAATCCATAAACGTAATTAATTTCGCTTTCCTGCACTCCTTCGCCCTGCTTGGCAATGATAGCGAATAACTGCATAAGAGCTTCCAGTATCTCTTTACTCATTCTTTAACTATTAATAAGGTAACGATTATCTACCCTAAATACAAAAAGTTATCCAAAAAATATCTTGCTAATTAAATTAGTCAACGGAGTAACTAACTTGTTCAAAAGGCACTTCAACAATATCGGCATATTCTTCGCCTGCCTCCTGCATATCCTCATCGTCATCAGGATAATGCCATCTGACTAAAACGTTTTTTCCCTCATCGGCCATTTGTTCTAACTTAAGCAAAACATCTAAAATCAGTTTAGATGACGCAGTATTGAAATACTCCAATTTGAAATTAAACACTGTTTGTTCCAGAGGCTCTTGCGCGTATTCATTGATCCATTTTAAAATGGGTTCAAAAAATGCGGCAACATCTTCGGGCAAGGATCGTCCGGATATTTCAAAAACACGATTCTCTTTATCTAAAATAACTTGAGGAGTGTCGTCTGTCCCTTTTATTTTTATTGGCTCCATAGTGAAAATATTAATTATTTAACCTTCTTTTTTTCGTGAAATTGTTGATATTAATATAAAAAATGATTGATGGTCGTTTATCGGCAAAAAATCGAATACTAACTTCTCGCCTGTTTTACGGACGATATCGATAAAGCCAAGTCCTGCACCGCCCTTAGGTGATAGCCTGCCCTCCCTGATTTGCTGTTTATAAAGTTGTTTTAACCCAATTTTATCCAGACTGTTTATGCTATCTAACATCTCGGAAAGCTCATCTACTTTGTTATTATTGATGACATTCCCCGTGGTAACATTGTATGCATCATCATCCCTGCTAACCATAAAAATCCCCCTCCCATCTTTTGAGGGAGGCATATTTCCGAATGGCTCGGCGTGTTTGCTTATATTCTGCAAACATTCTACCATCACATGGAAGACTTTGCGTTGCACCGAGTTGTAATCTTCTTCGCTTGCCATGTTCGACTCTGTGAGCGCTGTGAATGCTTTGGTTATCTGATGAGTAATTTCCCCTTCATAAGCCAAAGTAACGTTGCTCTCCTTCATCTTGAGGTAGAAATTATAAACGAATTCCAAAGAATCCTTTTTATCTTTCTCCGCCATAATTACCTATTGTAAAGTTAATATTCAAAATTCTATACCTATTAATAAGACATCGTCTATTTGTTTATTATTTTGTTTCCAGTCGCTAAAATCTTTTACGAAAAAAGAGGCTAAGGACTCAATATCTAATTCCTTGTGTTTAACAATCTGTTCTCGAATTCTTATTGCCTGATACTTTCTTCCTTTAGGACCTCCTATCTGGTCAGGTAAACCATCAGAGAAGAAAAATACCCTATTTTTAGGCTCTAATTTAATTACATGATTAATAAATCTTTTTTCAACTCTCTTAGTATCAGGTATACCCCCAATAGCTTTGGAGTTTCCTTTATAAATTCTGAGCTCTTCATTGGCGTAAAGATACAATGGTCTGTGTGCTCCTGCAAATTGTAATTGCATTTTTTTCATATTTATTTTACAAAGTGCAATATCCATCCCATCTCTTCCTTTAGCTTTATCGGTATCTTGCTTTAATGTTTTTCTAACTCCAATATGTAATTCATCTAATACTTCTCCTGCAGTAAGATTCTCATCGTGATCAACAATATTATTTAATAAAAAGTAGCCAATGAGAGAGAGTAGGGCTCCTGGAACTCCATGTCCGGTACAATCAACGGCTGCTAGATAGATGGAATCTCCTTTGATGTACATCCACGGAAAATCACCACTTACCACATCTCTAGGTTGATAAAAAACAAATGACTTTGGTAAATATTTCCGTACTAATTGATTGCTCGGCAAAATAGCCGATTGAATACGATAGGCATAATTAATACTCTCTGTTATATTTCTATTTTTCTGTTCTATTTCTATTTCTATTTGTTTTCTCTCCGTCACATCATTCCCAATAATTAATACGGATTCGACTTCTCGTTTTTCATTAAACTCGGGTATTGCATTAAATTGAACGATTCGTTCTCCAAATTTTGCGGGGAAATGAATTTCCTGATTAAGCTTCTCCTGGGTCTTAATTATCTCATTTAATACAGATTGAAAAAAGTCTATTATTTTTCGGGGTAATACTAGTTGATCTAAATTTTTGTCTAAGAATTCTTCCTTGGGTAAGCCTGTATATATCCGAACTACAGGATTTACATAATAAAAATTTCCTTGGGGACTTACCCGCATTATCATATCAGGTGAATTTTCTGACAGTGCGGCCATCTGACCACTAAAACGCTGGGCTTTTTCAGCAATTTTACGAACAGTAATGTCTCGAGTATTAAATAATATACCATTTATAGCGGAGTCATTTACTAAATTTCTTCCGGTTGATTCCAGCCATAATTCTTCATTACTCCTACTAACATATTGATACTCAAAAACTTTAACGTCATTAGGTTTTTCCAGTAATTCATAAAAAGCGGTTCTGGAAACTTCCTGATTTAATATTGTTTTAGCCTGAAATGCATTTTTCCCAATTATTTCTACGGGATCGTAACCTAAAATATTTTTCACGGAAGGACTCTCGTATCGAACAACGCCGAACTCATCATAAATAGATATTACCTCGGAGGCATTCTCTAGTAAAGCGTTAAGTCTTTTTTGTGCGTTTTCAACTTTTTCAATTTGCGCTCCAAGATCTTGATTGGTTTTTTCAAGCTCTTTTTGCGTGTTTTTCATTTCCTGAGCGTTCTGCTTTAATTCTTCTTCGTTTTTACGAAGTTCTTCGGTCATTTTGCGTGCCTCGTTCAGCAAACTTTCTGTTCGGGAATTAGCTTTAAGGTTAAATAAAGTTTGTCCAATTATTCGGTTAATTTCTTTATAAAAACTTAAAACCAAATCACTGAAATTTGGCTTTAATGAAGCTAATTCAATTACTCCCTGCACTTTTTCATCACCAATTAGTGGCACTATTAAAAGCGATTGTGGTTTTTTATCACCAAGAATACCTGAGCTTATGGTTAAATAGTCATCGGGTATCTCTTTTCGGTATATTAGGGCTTGCTCAAATGCAGCTTCACCTATAAGACCTTCACCAATAGCAAAACTTTGATTCACATATTTGCGGCGGTTATAAGCATAAGTGGCTATGTTCACCAAGCGTTTCTGCTCTTCATCGTACAAATAAAAAGCACCCTGAATCATATCGGTGTATTTTATTAATTCAACTAAAGTATGAAAAGCTAATACATCAATAGAAGTATAACGGTTCAGAATAGTAGAAATCAACTCTTTTCCTCGGGTAATCCAATTCAGTTCGGATTCTTTAGCATAGGATGCCTGAATATTTTTATTCATTTGTAGAAGAGCTACGGACAGTTTATCGGATATATCAATCTTACTTTCGCTAATTTCGAGATTTCCTTTTCCGATTTTTTCTGCAATTTTTATATTTTTTTCAACAAGATTATTTAGTTCCTGAATATTATTAAATGCAGTTTCTTGTATTTCCTGAAACAACCGGTATAAAAAGTAAGACAGGCCAGCAACAATAAACGGGAATAATTCAATGAGAAAAAGAGAGGGATTTTTTGAATGAATATTAATAAAACTGGAAAAATTCACAGGCGAATTAAACACACCAAAGCTAATGAACCAGGTTGCAACAACAAACAGCAAGCTAATTATTATATAGATAAGTATATATATCTGAAACTTATCATTGAATGTCTGAATATGGCGTTGGCTTTTATACATTAAATATATTTCTACTCTAAATTAATTTTAACTTTCAATAAAAACAAATCATTCTGCATATTTTTGTAAAAAGAGAGCTAATTTATTCTCCATTGCAATTTTTTCGTTTTGTTCTATCTTTGCTTTAAAAAACTCCAATATATTTTTTTCTATGCTTTCAACTCCTTCTAAAATAAACTCATCTTTTATTTCGTTGGCCAAATTAGAGAATAATAACTCTATTTTTGACTGGCAGGTTTCTTTACCAACCAAATCGAGGGCTAAAATATGCATTTCTGCTAATTTTACGTAAGTATATATTTTTAGTTTCGTAATATCTGTCATTTTTTTATATTTTACAAATCATCTAACCAATCTTTATACTTATCATCCGGCTCGTTTCCTTTGAAATTTTTTCTTCTTTGTTTAGATTTTGCTTCGTTTAATTTTACTTTTAATTCTGCAATATATAGATTTAATTTGATATTTTCTTGTTTATAATTATTTCCTGCCAATAAATGTTCCTTCCAATCGTCAAAAACATTTTCCAAGGCCTGTTTCTGTTCTTTTAAATCCACTTTTCTTACCTTATCTTTATTATGTAATTTTTTAATTTCATTTTTGAGAACTTCAATTTTATTTTCAATGCGTAGAAGGTTTTCTCTTAAATCATTTACATTATTAACAAATAAATAGACATCTACCAGTTCGTTACTGTCACTGTTAAAAATAGGGATTATTGTCCCTATAAATAAGCTTGAAATTCCAACGAAATGAAAATAGAATGTTCTTGAATTGTTTGTTACTGCCTCTTCCCATATATTTTCTAATTCATCATTTTCGGGCTCGATTACATCTCCTAATTCACGATTCGTTAGGGTTGATACTGCTATATTTAGTTGGGATAATAAAATTCTGTTTACTTCTACTATTGCCTTTTGCGGACTTAAAATAATTCTCCCCATTCCATCATTAATAGAGGCTAAAATATTCAGTATTTTTTTCTCTTTTCTCTTGGCTTCTTCCTGAGTGGCACGTAATTCTTCTAAATTTTGTCTCATTTCTTCTTCCTGAGTGGCAAGCTCGTCTGATTTTCGTTGAGACTCTCCAAGAAGCTTAACTGTTTTTTGATTTATTTTCTCAGTATTTATAGTTAGTGCAGCCAATTCAGCCACTTTTTCCACAAATTCTATTTGATATTTTTCTAATGTATTAAAAGAGGATAATTCAAACACACCAAAAATTTTATCCTCTCTTTTTAGAGGAACAATTAGTAGAGCGACAGGTTTTGTTTCTCCCAATCCTGAGGTTATCTCAAGATAGTCGGGGGGGAGCTCGGTTAGGTAGATTGTTCTATTTTCTATAGCAGCAGTACCAACCAAACCCTCTCCTATACTCACCGTTTTATGTAAATATTTTTGACGGTTGAAGGCATACGAAGCGGTTAGCTCCAACTTGGTTTCATCGTCATCACTCACAATAAAAACTCCCCCCTGAATAGTTCCCAGATATTTAACTAAAGTGGTGATTAATTGTGTACTCAATTCATCAATTTTCCCACTATGCAGACGTAAAATTTCATTAAATTTTGCGAGTCCCGAATTTATCCAGTCCCGCTGTGATGCTTCTATTTGTTGTTTTTCAATCTTTTTCTGCTTATTTATCAAATTTTGACGTAATTTAACTATTTCCAAAGATAAATAATCGTTCTTGTCTTCTATTGCTGTAACTGAATAATCGTTTTGACTCAGATTGACGATACTTCCTTTGATTAATTTGAAATAATCTTCTACTTTTGCTATTTTAATGGCTATTCCCTCAAATTCTGTCAAAACTTTTTTACTATCTACTTGAAAATTTTTCCCTTTTAAAAAGTCAATGAATGATTTCTCAATTTCGATGATTGTGTTTCTTATTTTAAAACTAATCGTAAAAATAATAAAAAAGGTAACAAGTAAACTTAGGGCAAATATGGCAAGCAACACCAGAAGAAATTTTCCACTTTTTTCCAGATTAGTATTATTTATTTTTATTTGATTGTTATAAAAAGTACGAATTTGAACATCTATTTTCCGAAGTTTAAAAAGTTGAAGGCTAAGATTTTCTTGTTTTACTTTTAGATTAAAAACTTCCGACACATTAATTATCTGATTTGTTAATGATTGAATTTTTCTAAAACTAAAATATGCCTGCCTAAGAAAAGATACTTCTTTATCGCCCTTCACCATCACTCGGATAGAATCTAAAGAGTACTGGCTAAATTGGTATATTTCACTAATTTTTTTGGAATAAAAATTTTTATTAAGAGTATTTTCACTTTTGTCATAGCGGTTTAATAAATCATTGGTGAAAAATAAATCGCTAAAAACAGAAGAATACATTTGTGTAACAGCTTCTATTTTTTTTAGTTCTTGCACATCGGAGGCTCTTCTATTACGGAAATTATAAAAAAACAGAAAGAATAATCCTCCCAACAAGGTATAGTAAATCAATAGTAAAACTAAGG
>CAYQXT010000036.1:0-15530 GCA_964421365.1 uncultured Bacteroidaceae bacterium | reverse complement strand
CCTCCTTTTGAATCTACAATAGCCTTACATTCTACTGGGATTTTTTCGATTAATCTGGCAGGCTGAGTATTATCCTGATTATTAATAACTAATTTAATCTGTAATTCTTGTTTTATAGAGTCAAGGTGCTTCTTTTCTCTTCGGCACTTGACCATTGGAATACGCCTTCCTGCGGGGATAAAAACCAAATTAGTTAAATCTTCTTGCTTTCCGCCCAATGCCAAATATTGATTTAGTGATTCGATAGCAAGTTGATGGGCTTCCAGTTCAGAAACAGCCATTTTGTTTTTATACAAATACAAAAATTGACCTTTAAAAGAGAACTGCCCTTTGAGTGTATCAGCAACTTTTATCGTATAACTCGTAGTAAACACATCTGTTTTAGGCAATCGTAACCAAACTAACTCCAAATTTTGATTATCAAAATGAAATTCTGCTATTTGACCGGAATCTTCAATAGCCGTAAATCCGGGAGATAAATTTTGTGTAAATTTGGCAAAACCGGCTAGCTTATTTTTTTGAATACTTAGAACTATTCTGATTTTTTGTCCGGCAACAACCTTATTCGGCATATTAGACGAAATACTTATTACCTGAGCATTTAACGAAAATGCAGCGAACAAAATTGAGATAATCGTGAGGAATCTTCTCATGGGATACTATTTTTCTTTTTAATGTAAAATTAAGCTTATTTTTATATAAAACATAAATTTTTCACGTTTTTATTAAAAATCTATACTACAAAATTAATGCAAATTCTATTTTTCACAAGTAAACATCATTTTATTTATAACTAAAACTACTTCCACCAAGAAATTCGCGTAAAATGGAGGTCGGAGGAACTTCTTCGTGCTCTATTGGCGCAAAATAAGATAAAAATTTCAATAAACGCTTGGATTCCGAATATTTAGGCTCGTTTTCAAATATTTCTTGCAAAAGAGGGGTCGCAAATTTTTTCAAAATTCCCAATTCAAAAATGAGAGCAGAATTAAACATTATATCTGCTTCCTCTTGGAAAGGAAAAATATTTCGTTCTTCCCCCTTACGCACACTTTTCCAACGCTTTAAGGTATCCAGCGCAGAATAGCCCCGATACTTATTATCTCGTATAATCCTGCGCAACAGCCTATTATCGGTCGTAGGAATTCTATTTCTCCGATCTATTCCTACCTGCGTTAAAGCAGAGACATAAATTTTAAATTTATTTTCCCCACTAATTATAGGTGTAAGTTTTGGATTCAGGGCATGTATCCCCTCTAAAATAAGAATTTCATTACCTTCAAGTTTCATTTTTTGGCCATCGAAAAAACGTACTCCTTGCTCAAAAGAAAACTTAGGCAGCTCAACTTCTTCTCCCTTAAGTAATTTCAATAATTGTTCATTAAGAAATTTCACATCAATAGCTTCGATAGACTCAAAATCAAATTCTCCATTTTCGTCTTTAGGTGTGTCCTCTCTATTTACAAAATAATTATCTAAAGAAATAGGATGAGGATTCAAGCCCAAAACTTTTAGTTGAATACTCAATCGCTTAGAAAAAGTAGTTTTCCCGGATGAAGATGGACCAGAAATTAATATCAGCTTTATTTTATCTTTCTTCTTACTGATAGTATCCGCAATTTGTGCCACTTTTTTTTCGTGTAAAGCCTCTCCTATTTGAATCATTTCGCGTGTTCGCCCCAGAGAAACGGCATGATTGATACTTCCAATGGTATCCAAGCCCAAAATTGCACCCCATGCCTTATATTCTTGAAAGACCTCAAATAATTTGGGCTGAAGAATAATTTCCTGTACTTTTTTTGGATTTTGCCGTTTAGGAAGCATTAATAACATTCCATCATAATATTTAGCTAAATCAAAAGTGTTTAAATAACTTGTTGAGGGTAATAAATGTCCATAAAAATAATCGCACAATCCATCTAAGACATATATGGTAGTATATAATTTTTTTCGCCCCCTAAATAATTTCGCCTTTTCAATATAGTTGTTTTTCTCAAAGACCTCTACCGCCTCTTCCAAAAGTATTTCCTTACGAATAAAAGGTAAATCCTCTTGCACAATTTCTCGCATACGTCTCACAATATCAAAAATCATTTCAAAAGTTACAGATTCACTTAAATCAGCAAATTCACAATATAAGCCTTTTGAAACGGCATGTTCGATTTTCAAAACCTTATGAGGATATAAATCATGTACAGCTTTATATAGAACAAATAATAAGGAACGAACATACATACGATTCCCATCATGATTAGAGATATCAATAAAACGAATATTTTTAGGATTAAATACTCTATAACGCAATTCTTCGAGTTCGTTATTCACAAAAGCACCTAAAATAGGATATTTCAACTTAATTTTCAGTTGTTCTATTATTTCAAACAAAGATAATCCCAGTGACAGTTCAATCTTTTTATTACTATTTTCAATATAGACATTTATTTTTTCAGTCATTTTCAATAAAATTTGAGGTGAAAATATAAAAAATTAAGCTTATTACCTTATATTTAAAATAAAATTTGTGATATGGCAAGAAATCTTGTTGAAAATGGACAGTTTCAGTATGGTTTTTACAGGGAGGCCTTTAAAAAAATAAATATTTTAGATGCCAAAAATATTTCTAAAATTCCAAATATTCGCTTCTGGAAAAAATTCAGACTAAAAGAATGGTTGGCTTTCCAGTTTGGAAATAAAAATTATTTTGGTCTTGTTGCTTTTTATAATCCAAAAATAACGGCTTTGATTCAATTTGTATTATTTGATAAGCAGAAAAATAAGTTTTATCACTATCAAAAAAATATCCATCCTCGGGAAATGCACAATATCCAGAATATCTCTGAAGGAAAAGCCTACTACAAAGACAATAACTGTTTAATGGAGGCAAAGAGTCATTTAGAAAAAAACGAGTTCTTATTCCATTCAGAATTAAATGATTTCAGAGAACTTCCCTCGTTGAAAGCAGATTTTACAGCCAATTTCACGAATTTTATCCCCATGGCCGTTTGTTTGCCTTTTGCTCAAAACCGAGCAATGTACTCCCTAAAATCTCCGGCAAAATTACAAGGGAGTATTTTTATTGGTAAGGAGCAAATTGAGTTTAATCCCGAAGATTCCTTCCTTATTTTAGACGATCACAAAGGATTTTATCCCTATCATACACGATACGACTGGATTACAGGTGCAGGAAATCTTCCCAACGGGAATTTTATGGCTTTCAACCTCACAAAGAATCAAGCTTTAGACCCCGAGATTTATAATGAAAATGGACTATGGCTTAACAACAAGCTTTATAGACTCCCTCTGGTGAAATTTAAACAAACCGGAAATATTATGGAGACTTGGCATATATACAGTAAAGACAAACAGATCGACCTATTTTTTCATCCAAAGATTAATAAACCAATTTATAAAAACTATTTTATTGCCGGTTCCGAATACGATGGGCCAATGGGAGAAATTAGTGGGAAAATAAAAATTAAAAGGCAAATTTTACATCTAAATAATCTTTTTTTCGGAATGGGTGAAAAAAAACATGTTTGGATATAAAAAATGTTTATATTGCAATGTTTTTCTACAAATATTTGAGAAAATTATTAGATATTTTTACCTTAGTGCTTTAAAAGTTAGAAATTATATGCAAAGCCTTGTATCCTTTAAGAATATTATAGCGAGTATTTTGTTTTTGGTTTCCATCTACGGATTTCAAACAACTAATTATCAAAAAGAAAAGCCAATATCTGGTTTTTCTCAAAAAGATTATTATAAAAAAATCTTTACTTCGAGAGAACAAAAGAAGCTAAAGAGTTTACGCAAATCTTTTGCCAAAGTTGAAAAATGGCAAACAAAAGCAGAAAAGTATTTTTTGGAAGCCGACAAGCAAACCAGAATAGCAAAAGTCACCCAAAATCAAAAAACAAAGTCGAAAGCAAAAAAACTACAGGCTAAAAATCTTAAAAAAGCCGATAAAAAATATTCTACAGCATTTACACTATTCTTTAAAAGTAGTAATGAAATGCTAAAAATATATTCGCAAAAATATCCCAAGATTCAACCCAAAGGAGATAGTGCCTATTATCAATATTCGCAAAAACTGAAAGACCGTGCAGAAAGCCTTCAGGATTCAACAAAACAAAAAATAAACAGCTCAAAAAAGCTTCCGGTAAAAGAAAAAATTCTGTCCTTAAAAAAAGCTCAAAAACAACAAAAAGAGGCCATTGCATGGTTTGAAACGGCTTTCAGTGCCTTATACGGCGACCCAAGCCTAATAATTTCACCCAATAATTCAACGAGAAAAACAGATATCAGCGATTTAATTGTAAAAAAAGAACTGGTAAAAAAAATACCTGAACATAAAAAAAAGGAGAGAAGCAATATTATCACAGTAAATGGCTCGCTTTATATTTCAAACTCTGATTTAATACTAAAAAACATTCATTTAAGTGATTTAGAAAAGGCCCAATGGGCACAATCAATAAAATTACAATCTCAGGCAGATTCTATCAACGACAAAGTTGAACTTCTATATGGAGAAATAGACAGATACAGAAATCAATCTGATACTGCCCAAACGATAAAATCGAGAGAAGCGCTAAAGCAAAAAGCAGCAGAGATAGAAGGTCAAAGTTTTCTAAAGCTTACATCTGCTACAAAACTTTATCTCCAGCTCAACAAAATCAGATATTCCATATACAAGAACCATCTTTCCGACCTAAAATACAGTAATGATGCAGAAAAATCAAAAATAAGCTTATACACCACGGAAGCCAATACGCTTTTCGGTATTGCTGAAACAAAGGAGCATTTATCCTCGCGTTTACCTTACATTTCAGACCAATACATTAAACTAATGGAATCTAACGAATTAGAATTACTAGCTTTAGAAAAGCAAGAAAAAGCATATCTTTTTCATTTTGCCATTCCCGATAAACGCGAAACTATTATTGCAGATAAAGAAACAGAGCTAAATACAGAAGAAGAACAATTGGAAGTTCAAGCAGAAAAACCATCGGCAGGAAAATCAAAAATTTATCCCCGAAGTTATTCTTACAGTATGCTAAAACAGTCACAAGTAGATGTATATGCTTTAACTTCTGATTTTGTTTACAGAGTTCAGGTGGGCGCATTCAAACGATTTCCCTCTATTAGTCTGGCAAAGAGATATAAAATAATTTCTAAAAAACTAAGATACAAAGATTTGAAAGTTTATTATGCCGGTGATTTCAAGACTTTTGAAGCCATAAACTATATATTAGACGAAGTACGTGCAAAAGGATACAAGGACGCATTTATTGTTTGTTATGTAAATACCCACTTGTGTAGTCCAGCTCAGGCCGAGAAAACTATCAAAAGTAATAAAAAACTATATACTAAATATTTAGACTATGCCAAATATGAACTTCCAAACCTTAAAAAAGGAAAAAGTTATTTTGCTTTATACCCCACGCTAAAGAAAAGTACAAAACCAAAGCACCCCCCCCTAGTCAAAAAAACAAATCAAAAAACCAGTGTAAGAGGAACAGCCTTTTATGTACAGTTAGGTGCCTTTTCCAAATCTATTGTTCCCAAAAGTTTAAAGAAATACGAACCACTGTTCGTGGTAAAAAAGACAAACGGCTTATATACCTATCTAAAAGGACCTTTTGACAATTATAAGCAAGCAAAAACAAAAGAAGCAGAAATAAAAAAACAAGGTTTTAAGGATGCCTATATTATTGCATACAAAGATAGTAAAGAGATTGCACTTTATAAAGCTATCAAATTGAGTACCAACACAAGCTCTACAAAAGCGAGTTACCTTAATTCCAAAAAAGTTGTTTATCGCTTGCAAATAGCTGCTTATAAAGGAGAGATTCCTAAAAACTTTCAACAAAAGTTAAAGCAAATAGCCAAAACAAAACCAGTAGAAAATTTCAAACAAGCTAATGGGCTAACAATCTATACCGTAGGATATTTTACCAACTATGAAAGTGCATTAAAGGCAGAAAGAGAGCTAACAAAATACAAAATCAAACAAAGTTTTGTCATTGCATTCATAGGCGATAAAAGAATTTCCCTCAGGGAAGCAAAAAAAAAATCTAAATAATTTATAAAATTTGTGATTCCACAATTTCTCATTAATTTCGTCCGCTTGCAAAGCAAAAAATGAGAAGATGAAGGCAGTAAAAGAGAAAAAGAAAGATTTAACAAGTAATAAGGAAAATACAAATGCAGGAAAAGTTCTGCTACTGTACAACGATGAAGTAAATTCATTCGATTATGTCATAGAATGTCTGGTTGAAATATGCGAGCACTCTTATTTACAGGCCGAACAGGCAGCCTGGATAGCGCACTTAAAAGGGAAATGCGGAGTTAAAGAAGGTTCTTATGAATACTTAAAACCGCTGAAAGATGCGTTAATTGCAGCCGGATTAAGTGCAGTAATCACCGATTAATACCGAATCGGTATCATTTTAGTTATGCATATTTTTGTGACGTTTTGATTGAAAATGAAATAACAATTTTTTCTGCTATTTCAATAACGCTTAAGTATAAAAATAAACTATGGAAATTGCAGCTATTATAGCTTTAATCGTAGTGGGTATTATATTACTCATGCTCGAATTTTTTGTCATCACAGGAACGATAGTCCCGGGGATGATTGGTATTTCCTTGATGCTAGCAGGTGTAATGCTCGCCTATAATTACTACGGAACAAATGTAGGAAATTATACCCTTATAGGCACCTTATTGTTCGTATTTTTAAGTATTTACAAGCTATTAAAGGGAAATACTTGGTCGAGAGTAGCCTTGAACTCAAGTATAAATTCCAGCGTGAATAGTATAGATGAGTCTGTTGCCATAGGCGATATTGGACTGGCACTTTCACGCTTAGCACCAATGGGAAAAGTTCAGATTAATAATCAGGTTTTTGAAGCCAAAACAGAGAGCGATTTCATTGATCCCAAAGAATGGATCGAAGTAGTACATATTGAATCAAATAAATTAATTGTTAAACGTAAATCTAAATAAATAAACTATGGTAACTTACTATCTTGTTTTATTGGTAGCCATTTTCGCAGGTTTAATATTCCTGCTATGGTTAATTCCGGTGGGCTTATGGTTTCAAGCACTGATTTCCGGAGT
The DNA here is from genome assembly GCA_964421365.1 of uncultured Bacteroidaceae bacterium. Taxonomy (GTDB): domain Bacteria; phylum Bacteroidota; class Bacteroidia; order Bacteroidales; family DYOH01; genus CAYQXT01. The sequence goes on along the minus strand of CAYQXT010000036.1, from coordinate 8,408 downwards.
AAAAATTTCATTAGTCCAACTTATTTTCATGCGCTGGCGAAAAGTTCCACCATCCGTCATTGTAAAAGCAATGATTACGTCCAAAAAAGCAGGATTAGAACTAAAAAGAGATGATTTGGAAGCGCACTATTTAGCCGGTGGGCACGTCATAAGGGTTGTGACTGCCTTAATATCAGCAGAAAAAGCAAATTTAAACTTAAATTTTCAAACAGCTACTGCGATAGACCTTGCAGGCCGAGATGTATTTGAAGCCGTACAAATGTCTGTAAATCCGAAGATTATAGACACGTCACCGGTTACAGCAGTGGCAAAAGACGGAATTCAGCTAATATCCAAAGCACGAGTAACCGTTAGAGCCTCCCTATCGCAATTAGTAGGAGGAGCCGGCGAAGAAACCGTTCTGGCTCGTGTGGGAGAAGGAATTGTGTCTTCCATTGGTTCATCACTCAGCCATAAAAGCGTTTTAGAAAACCCTGATAATATTTCGCGCGTAGTACTTGGAAAAGGTTTAGATGCAGGAACCGCATTCGAGATTCTCTCTATTGATATTGCCGATATTGACATTGGACGAAATATTGGAGCTGTTTTACAAACCGACCAAGCCGAAGCCGACCTGAAAGTAGCCAAAGCCAAAGCCGAAGAACGAAGAGCCATGGCAGTAGCCCGCGAGCAAGAGATGAAAGCTCTCGGCTATGAAATGAAAGCCAAAGTTATCGAAGCGGAAGCTGAGGTTCCTCTAGCCATGGCAGAAGCCTTCCGAGCAGGAAATTTAGGAATTATGGATTATTATAAATTTCAAAATATCCAAGCCGACACCGAGATGAGGAACGGCATAGCCAAAGATAGCTCTGACAATCATGATAATAACAAAAATAAAGAATAGATTATAACAATAGTTTGGTATGTTTTTTCAAATAATTGAAAATAAGAACTTTGGCAAAGTTTATCTGATATAATTACAGCATTGATTATTAAGAGTTTAGCATTTTGCAAACTCCAACTTTGCCAAAGTTTAACGAACCATTATTATAACTAACATTCATTAAATTTTTCAAAATTAGTATGTGTAAAACTTGCGTTTTACACATACTAAAAATCATAAATAATTTTTAAGACCTCATACCTGATCAGTATCATGTTAGTTATGTGTATTCTCATAATACCCTGATTTAACACAAAATAACGAAATATCTTTTCCTATTTTACTAGCGCTTGAGTCTTACTAATTTTTTTAAAATTAAATTCTATTGTTCCACAAATTCCAAAGCTAAATCCGAAAAAATTAATAGTGTGAATAGAATTTAATTTTTACATACTGCTATTATACCAATTATTGGTTAAAGGATATAAATAATATCCACCTTTAATACCCAAAGAATAAATACAAGACTATTGGAACTCGGAAAATAATCCTTTGCAATTAAATAATTATTTAGCTTAGCATTTGAAATTGCTCCATTTTCAGAAAAAAATGTAATTGCCCATTGGTGAAAAAGATTATTATTTTGACAGGCCGCCTTAAAGACATATTGGTAAATAGAACTACCAGCGATCAATCCAATCATTTAGAGACCATGTGGCTCTTACTGAAATAACAGATTCTTCAATTCATATCTTCTAAATTAATCGGTAATTGATATTCATACTTAATAATATGAGCCTTTTTTTCAATAACTAAGAGCCTTTTTGAAAAATTCATTTCATAATATCATGCAATATTTTTAGTATCTCTTATGCCTTTAGGATTTTCTTTGCACGAACAACACAACAATAGGCATATTAAATACATGATTATTAGAGACTTTGAGGTTTTCATTACATGGATTTATTTTACGTCAATAGTAGGCAAGGTATATTGCAATCCTTTATGTATTTCCATTTTTAGTGGTTTTAAAAATGTACAAAATATAGTTTTTTTTTCCTCTTTAAATACATCAAAGACCAAAACCCTATTATCATAAATTTGAATAAAATTTTGATATGAAGCTATGTAAATCAGTTTATTATTTTTTTGATTATAGATTTGATAATCTTCTTTTGTTTTTTTAATATAATAATCATTTTTGGGGTTCATATCGTAAGTAAAAAACCATTTTTCATTAGCTTTCTTTTTAGGCAACTGAATACTTGTAATTTTTTTTTCATCTAAAGAGAATTTATAGATTTTATTCTCGTTTACCGAATTGATATAAATATTGTGTGGCTTAAATACTAATAAAGGATATTCGTATACAAAAGGAGAGAAATGTTTATTGGTTTCAAAAATTTTGTATATCTTATTATTTTTCAGATCTATAATATGAATGGCATTACCTTTGTAAACAAATGCGTAATTTTCATAAACAGAAAAAATTCCCATTCTACCTTTTTTATCGTTCTTAATTTTATAAACACTACCAAATTTATTCGTAAATTCATCGTTAAAATAAGACACTGTTGAAATTATCCGAAAATGATTATCCTGTATATTTATCTGCATCGAAAAAGTTAAATAAGAAACAGAGAAATTACTACTATCGATTACTTGTAATGATTGTATAGCATTATTGTATATATCTATATTTAAGGTATCTATAATTAAATTATGTTTATTAAGCAAATAAACCTCCTTATAATCTGTAGCAATTCTGTAATTATCGGATAAGATATAACACGCAAAATTTAAATTTTCGTTACAATATAAAATTTCATCCTGCGCTTTTATATTAAATGTATTCCAAAATAATATTATAAAAAAGAGGAATTTAGTGTTTTTCAATAATTTTAAATAGTTCATAAGTAATTTCACCTTCGTTTTCAATTAATTTATTAATAAGTAAGCCTTTGGAAATAATTTTTATTTTTCTAAAATCATATTTTTTACCCAAAAACTTAGTTTCTCCCACGATTTCCATATTTTCATTTAACCAAATAATCGACCATGGTGCATTTTCCATTTGGTTCAATGCTCCGGTTTTATCCCGTAAATCCTGATTATGCTTAACAATTCTTAAGAAAAGTTTACGATATTTATCGTAGATAATATTTCTATAAAATGCACTGCTATTAGTAAAGTTGGTTATGTCCTGTTGATTATTTTTTTGTATGGAAATAGGCTCTATTGTGTTTATAAACCTACTATTAGCGCATACTTCTTTTATTAATTCTCCGGTTTTATTATTATAGATTTGTAATAAATTTGAGGCTCCGAGAGAAAGTACCGTTAAGCTATCGTAAAAAATACAGTGAGAAGAATAGTGCAGATTGGGATACCATCTTGAGTCATAATTTGTATATTCTTGTGGGTATTTGCCAAATAAAGTTTGCACTCTTCTTTTTTTATAGTTGATAACAACTTCAAGAGGCTGTTTATATTGTATTTTCGGACTTTGAGGTAGTTCGTATATTTGTATATAAAAAAAATGAATAAGATTTTTATCGACTTGAAATAAAGCAGATAAATCTCTAAAAAAATAAGTTCCAAATTCACCTTTAGTTTTATACAAATCTTTATCAAGTTTAATTCGTGAATAAATTGTTCCGCTACTATCAGCTAAATATAAACGAATAGGGTGATCGGATAGGAAAAAAATACTGTCATAATTATGAAAATATATATTGTAATTGGCAAAAGGAAGTTGATTTACCCCTTCCTTAGAGAAATCTAAAATTTTATTTAAGTGTTTCCCACTAAATTTATGAATAAACAATTTCTCATTATCTAAGTCATAGCCCCAAAAAAACATTTCTCCATTAATTTCTCTAAAATTTTCTTGAAAAAAATTGTAATTTACCAATTTAGGAATGTTAAAAGTTATTTCTTGTTGTTTTTTTAAAGTAATCTGCTGCTTCATATTTGCTGTTTTACATGACCATTTTTGTTTACTCGTGCATGATAACTGAACAAATACATAAAAAACGATTAAAACACTTGCATATTTCATATTACATTATATGTTAGTTGTAGCCTTTAAAATTACAAAAAAAATAATTATTCATTTTTAGAATATAGCTAAATGAATAATTTAGCTACATTTATTATGTAGTCATTAATTACAATGACAAAGTCTTACACAAAAATTTCCCGGCCACCAACAATGGCTATTTACTTGTGTACCTGTTCTTACCTTTTGAACAATAGTTTTTGCCTCATTTTGCCCACTCATACTTTGCCAAGTGGTTAATCCACCAAAAACTCCCATCAGTGCAATAGCACCAATAATAATCTTTTTATTCATTTGTAATTGATTTAAGTTTTTAAATCATTTTTCTCCGTGGAAAAACCATCTACCGGTAAATTGTTTTTCCGGCACAGACGAAACAAAAAAAAACGACTTGTGCAAATTTATTTTAAATTTTAACATATCAATACAGGGAAATATTTGCTTGTTTTTAAGTTTAATTGAACGCAAATATAGAAGAACTTTACGCAGGGAATTGCCTTTTAAGCATTGGAGTGGCTTTTTTTATTCCAGTTCAAACGATACCTATGCTGCAAAAAAAGCCTTTCCATCGTCCGTAAGAGGTGGAAACCTCCAATTTACGTAAAAACAATTTTTGAAGTCCACTAAAATATTGCTATTTTTAGACTCAAATCAGAAATAAAATGACGAACAATCGAATAAGCAATCTTTTTCAGATAAAACTACCTATAATTCAAGGCGGAATGATTTGGTGTGCTGGTTGGGAATTAGCATCAGCAGTTAGCAACAATGGAGGCTTAGGCCTAATTGGTGCAGGCTCTATGCATCCCGAAACGCTAAAAAAGCATATTGTTAAAGCAAAAGCAGCTACGAACAAACCCTTTGGAGTTAACGTTCCTTTACTATATCCTGAGACGGAAAAACTCATGAAAATAATTGTAGACCAAGAAATTCCAATTATTTTCACCTCAGCAGGAAACCCCAAAACATGGACAAATTTTTTGCAGAAGAAAGGAATAATAGTGGCTCATGTAGTATCTAATTCCAAATTTGCTGAAAAGGCCGATAATGCAGGTGTAGATGCCATTGTAGCCGAAGGTTTTGAAGCCGGTGGCCATAATGGATTTGAAGAAACTACAACAATAGCACTTATTCCTTCGGTAAGACAAGTAACAGCCAAGCCACTTATCGCCGCCGGAGGAATAGCTACCGGTCGGCAAATGCTGGCAGCCATGATTTTAGGTGCAGATGCCGTACAAATGGGCTCTGTTTTTGCGGCTTCAGAAGAATCTTCGGCACACCACAACTTCAAGGAACAAGTTATTAATGCCAAAGAGGGAAGCACCCGACTTTCATTAAAACAAATTATTCCAGTTCGCCTTATACGCAACACCTTTGCTCAAACTATTGAAAAGGCAGAACTTTCAGGGGCAACAAAAGAAGAACTTTCCGAATTATTAGGCCACGGAAGGGCTAAAAAAGGAATGTTTGAGGGCGATATTACCGAAGGTGAACTAGAAATTGGCCAGGTGGCCGCTATGCTAAATAAAATAAAGCCCGTAAGAAATATTATTGACGATATTATGCTAGAATACAGAGTAGCAAAAGAGCAGATTAATCATCAAAAATTAGAATTTTAAATGGTAGAATTTCAAAAAAAAATACTGCATAACGGATTGACAGTTATTTCTCATTGTGATAAGTCCTCCCCCTTTGTCAATTTTAATCTGCTCTATAAAGTTGGCGCCCGAAATGAAAATCCAAACCGTACAGGTTTTGCACATCTTTTTGAGCATCTAATGTTCGGAGGTTCAAAAAACATTGAAAATCCCGATCGAGAAGTACAATTGGCCAGTGGGAATTTTAATGCCTTTACCAATAACGATTACACTAATTATTATATGACTCTGCCACGCGAAAATATCGAAACGGCATTTTGGATAGATTCCGACCGTATGGATAGCCTTGCCTTTACTCCAAAAAGTTTAGAAGTACAGCGAAGTGTAGTTATAGAAGAATTTAAACAACGATACTTAAATCAACCCTATGGCGATTTTTGGTTACTTCTAAGACCATTAGCCTACAAAAGACACCCTTACCAATGGGCTACCATCGGGAAAGACATCAGCCACATAGAAAATGCAAAAATGCAGGAAGTTAAAGATTTTTTTTATTCCTTCTACGCACCCAATAATGCGATTTTATCTGTGGTAGGCGATATACAAGCCCATGAAGTTTTTGAACTAAGCGAAAAATGGTTTGGCGATATAGAACGTAGAAAAATCAGACGGGAAAAACTGCCTATTGAACCGGAACAAACACAAAAAAGAACACTAAAAGTAGAACGTGATGTCCCTTTTGACACAATTTATATGGCTTTTCACAAGTCCGACCGATTTAGCCGGCGATACGATTTAGCCAATCTGCTTTCGGATATTTTAAGTAATGGAAAATCATCCCGATTAAGCCAACATTTAGTACGTGAGAAGAAAATTTTCAATCAAATTTCAGCCTATATTTCCGGTAGTCTGGATGCCGGTCTATTTATAATTAAAGCCGATTTATTGCCCACAACAAGTATGGAAACAGCAGAAACTGCCATTTGGGAAGAATTGAAAGATTTAAAACAAAATTTAGTCTCTGATTATGAACTTCAAAAAATCAAAAACCGCTTAGAATCTATGCTAGTATTTAACGACATGAGTTTGCTAAACAAGGCTATGCAACTATCTTATTTTGAAATGCTTGGCAACACCAATCTAATCAACAAAGAGATTGAAACCCTACAAAGGATACAAGCTTCTGAGTTACAAAAAGAAGCTAAATTAATTTTCAAAGAAGAAAATTGCTCGGTACTCAATTATTTTTCAAAAAAGAATAAAAAAACAGCTAAATCTGCAAAGAAAACATCGTAAAATGAACAGGACAAAAGCACCAGAAATAAAATCAATAGACACAATCAATTTAGTGGAAGTAGAAAAGACCGCGCTTGACAACGGAATACCGGTATTTTTCATTAATACAGGTTCGCAAGATGTAATTCGCACCGATTTTATTTTCGATGCAGGTTCGTGGCAACAGGAAAAGTTTTTTCAGGCCGCTTTGGCCAACAATTTATTGCGCGAAGGGACAAAAAAGTACAGCTCAGAAAAAATTGCCCGCCAATTTGATTATTTTGGCACTTTTTACGGTAGCGAAACAAGCAGAAATTCAGCCTCTGTTTCATTTTATTCTCTGCATAAATTTTATGAGCAAAGCAGTCAAATTATTGAAGAAATAATTAAAAATCCCATTTACCCTCCAAAAGAATTTGAGCTCAAAATAAACCAGAAGAAGCAGCAATTTCAATTAGAAAGGCAAAAAGTAGAGACTTTAGCGCTTATAAAATATTTTGAGTTATTATTTGGGAAGCTAAACCCTTATGGAAATTCTCCCGCACTAGCAGATTTTAATTCTCTTTCCCATTCAGATTTAGTTCATTATCACAAAAACTATTATCATAGCAAAAATACTTACATTTTAATGGCTGGAAAAGAGCCAGAGAAATTTATAGCCACACTAAACCGCCGATTTGGACAAAAGGACTGGGAAGAGCCATTAATTAATTTCAGCACTGAATTAATTACACAAACCTCCAAACCGGGTACACACCTCGTTGAGAAAAAAGCGGCCAAACAAAGTGCCATACGTGCAGGTTTCATTTTGCCACAAAATATCACAGACAAAGAATACTACCATCTACTTATATTTAATACTATCTATGGAGGTTTCTTCGGTTCGCGCCTGATGCAAAATTTACGCGAAGATAAAGGATATACTTATGGAGTATCCTCATTTATCAGAGAAGAAAAATTAGCGAGCTATTTTATGATAGCCACCAATGTAGGGAGACAATATACAAATGCTGCGATTGAGGAAATAAAAAAAGAGCTCCAACAACTTTTAGAAAAGGGCTTTTCTGAGGCCGAATTAGATATTGCACGTAAACAAATGACAGGCGATTTTCTCACTCTTTTTGATGGCGCATTTGCGCAAATAGATGCCTTTAACAATGTTTATGAATTAGGGAAAACATATACCTATTATAAAGAATTATTTAAGCAAGTTAAAACAGCCACAACAAAGGAAATACTACATTCTGCAAGAAAATTTTTTTCTATTGATAAGCTATTAATAGCTGTGGCAGGAAATCGAGAATGAATCGGAATTTGGAATCAGGAATTTGGCACTCGTAGAACGGCATTAACAATTCACTATTACCAATTACAATTATTTATTGGGCGCAGAAGCGGGCTTTGACCTATTCGCGATACTCTTTTTTGCCGTGTTTTGTTGGGCTTTGGCATCACCAAATAATTCCCATAATTAAAATTATGGGCTAACAATAGGATCGTCCTACGGACTTGCGAAAAACATCAAAAAATGTGTTTTTTTAAGCCCGATAGGGCGATCTCTTGTTAAACCATAGCGGAAGCTATGGTATTAAAAAAACCTCATAACAAAAAA
>CAYQXT010000035.1:0-15544 GCA_964421365.1 uncultured Bacteroidaceae bacterium | reverse complement strand
ATTTTTAGCTAATTTAACTCCTCCACCTTTTCCACGTCCACCAGCATGAATTTGTGCTTTTACAACCCACCAGTCTGTTCCTGTTTGGCGGGTTAATTCTTTGGCTGCTTCTATAGCCTCACTTGAATTATTGGCTACAATTCCTTCTTGTATGCGAACTCCAAAGCTTTTTAATATCGCTTTCCCTTGATATTCATGAATATTCATATATGTATTTATTAAAAAAATTAGTAAAAAATATATTTTCTCAATTGTTTTTTGTTATTTTTTTTTGAGTTTCTAAATAATTTTGAATGATTCTAATTAAGTGGGGTAATTTAGTTTGAATAATCTCCCAGGCTGCTTCCATATCAAATTGAAAGCGAATGTCAGCTATTTGTTTCTCAAAATAAGCAAATTGATTCCATTGTACTTCTAATAAAACCTCCTTTATTGTTTTATCTAGTTTGTTCACTGCATCAATCATCCCTGCAAAATTAAATATAACTGCATCACTTGCTATTTCATGCTCTTTTAAAGCTTGGGCATCTTTAAAACCAGTAGTTAATTTTAAGATTTTTTGCGCAGCTTCAATTATCTGATTCAAATAAATTTTGTTCTTATCTTCCATCTTCACTTTCTTTCGCCGTTTACATTTTATTATTCGGTCTTGTTCTTCTTTAACTCAATATTTTGTTAAATGCCATAATTGTTCGATTCCTAAAATGATACTACAAGCTATTGTCACATCCTGGTATATTTATCTGTATTATTATGTTTTGGCAACAAACTATTTTTCAACGACCAACAAAATTCCCCATTTACAATTCGCCTTTAGACTATTTAATATCTTTTTTAAGGCCTAATTCTTTAAGCTGTTCTGCGGAAATATTTGATGGTGCATCTATCATAGTATCTTTTCCTGAATTATTTTTAGGAAAGGCAATTACTTCTTTAATAGATTCTACTTTTGCGAATAGAGACACCCAACGATCTAGTCCAAAAGCAATTCCTCCATGAGGCGGTGCACCATATTTAAAGGCATTCATTAAGAAACCAAACTGTTCTTCGGCTTGTTCTTTTGTAAATCCTAATAAATCAAACATTTTCTTTTGCAATTCGCGGTCATGAATACGAATAGAACCACCACCAACTTCTACTCCATTGATTACTAAGTCGTAAGCATTGGCTCGTATGGCTGCTGGGTCACTCTCCATTAATCTGGTATCTTCTATTTTAGGTGAGGTAAAAGGATGATGCATAGCCAAAAAACGTCCAGCTTCTTCGTTCCATTCTAAAAGTGGAAAATCCACAACCCATATAGGTGCAAATAGGTCACTATTCCGTAATTCCAGACGATTACCCATTTCAAGACGCAATTCACTCAAAGCATTTAAAGTCGATTTTTTATCACCCGAAAGGACTAATAACAAATCACCTTTTTTGGCATCAAAATTCTTAGCCCATTTTTTTATATCCTCTTGCGAATAAAATTTATCAACCGAAGATTTAAAACTGCCATCAGTATTATATTTTACGTAAATCAAACCTTTGGCTCCTATTTGTGGCTTTCGTACAAAATCAGTGAGTTTGTCGAGCTGTTTGCGGGTATATGTGGCACAATTCTCTACACAAATTCCACCTATATATTCGGCCTCATCAAAAACCTTAAAATTATTCCCTTTTACAGTAGCGCTCAAATCATGTATCTTCATATCAAAGCGGATGTCGGGACGGTCGTTTCCGTATTTTTCCATAGCTTCGGCATACTCAATACGTGGAAAATCATAATCAATTTCGAGTCCTCCAATTTCTTTGAATATTTTTTTAGCCAACTGTTCAAAAACAGCTAAAATATCATCGCGCTCAACAAAAGACATTTCGCAGTCTATTTGTGTGAATTCAGGTTGGCGGTCGGCTCTTAAATCTTCATCTCGAAAACATTTAACAATCTGATAATATCTGTCATAACCGCCAATCATTAATAATTGCTTAAATATCTGGGGCGATTGGGGGAGGGCATAAAAAGTACCCTGATTCATGCGCGAAGGTACTACGAAATCGCGGGCTCCTTCGGGAGTTGATTTTATAAGGTAGGGTGTTTCTACTTCTATAAAATTCTGAGCGTCCAAGAAATTACGCACTTCATGAGTAAATTTATGACGTAATAAAAGATTATTCTTTAGTGGATTTCTGCGTAAATCTAAATATCTATACCGGTAACGGATTTCTTCTCCTCCGTCTGTTTCATCTTCAATAGTAAATGGAGGAACTTCTGAAGTATTTAGAGTTTCAAAATTTTCAACTAATATTTCAATCTCGCCCGTGGGCATATTTTTATTTTTATTGCTTCTTTCGTTTACTTTCCCTTCTACTGTAATCACAAATTCGCGGCCAAGTTCTTTTTTGGCGCGTTTGGTCAATTCGGGGTAAGCTTCGTTGTCAAAATATAATTGAGTTTTTCCGTAGCGGTCTCTTAAGTCTATAAAGGTGAGAGCACCTAAATTTCGTACTCCTTGCACCCAACCGCTTAGTCTAACGGTCTTATTAATATCTTCTATGCGTAATTCGCCACAAGTATGCGTTCTATACATCTTACAAATTTTTAGTCTCTAAATAAAAAGAAAATCGAATATTTTTATATTTTTGCAAAAGTAATTTAAAAAACTGAGTTTTTTTAAATTTTTTTATCACAACTGTTAACTTCAAAAATGAGAATATATGTCAGGTCATAGTAAATGGTCAACCATTAAGAGAAAAAAGGGTGTTTTGGATGCGAAACGTTCAAAATTATTTTCCAGAGCAGTAAAAGAAATAATAATTGCGGTAAAAGAAGGGGGGGGGAATGATCCTGAGATGAATCCGCGGTTGCGTTTGGCTGTGCAGAATGCCAAAGGAATGAATATGCCTAAGGATAATATCCAGAGGGCTATTAATAAAGCCAGCGATGATAGTACAAATCTTACGGAAATGACTTTTGAAGGCTATGCCCACGGGGGAGTAGGAATTTTTGTTGAGTGTCTAACAGACAACAATCAACGAACCGTTTCCAATATTCGTGCAATTTTTAATAAACGTGGAGGAAGTTTGGGTACAAATGGCTCTTTAAGCTTCATGTTTGATAGAAAAGGCGTTTTTTCTATTTCTAAACCTGAAAATTTTGATGATTTAGAATTAGAATTAATTGATGGCGGCCTCGAAGACTATGAAGAGGAAGGCGATAATATTATTCTATATACTCTTATGGAGGATTTTGGTAATATGCAGAAAAAACTCGATGAATTGGGGATAGAAGCTGAAAATGCTGAATTACAAAGAATTCCTAACGATTATAAGAGTCTTACCGTAGAGGCATCGAAGAAAATTTTGCGGATGATTGAGGCTTTTGAGGAGGATGATGATGTTCAGAATGTGTTTCATAATCTGGAAATGACAGAAGAACTGGAAAAAGCACTAAACGAGGAATAAGACTAAAGTAGAATGATTTAATTGATTGTGAAAATTCTGACAGGGCTTTAAAGCCTTGTCAGAATTCTTTCCTATTTATTTTCTTTTTTTCTTAGTACTTTGGTTCTTTTTCTTTTTTTCTTTTTTTTTCTTTTCGACTACATAGACGCTTCTTCCCATATCAATAGCCGAAAAATGAACATATCGCTTGGGATTTTCCCGTAAATCTCTTAATAGCCTATTCAAATTTAACGAAATATTAATTATATAGCGGTATAAAGTGTCGTTGTTGAGTAGTTGGGCTGCAGTGCCTTCGCCGGTATTTAATTCTTTTAATATTGCATTCATGTGAATAATTGCAGCATTGGCATTCGTAATCGTTTTTTTTAAGTCTGAATTAGCTAAAGAATCGGTAAAAGCTTCTAAATTACTCATCGAATTAGAAATTTTGGCATTATTATTCTTGAAATTTTCTGTGATGGATGCTGTATTCGAGATGATTGAGCCCATTTTACTTTTCTGAACCGTCATAAAAGTATCCAACGTGAAAGTTGTGTTTTCCAGATTTTTGATTGTAGTTTTAACGCTGGCAAAACTTTTAGATAGGTTTTCGCGGGTTTGTTTATTAAAAATATTCTGAACAACGGCTAATACTGAATCCGTAGAGCCTAGAAGGTCTTCAATTTTATATTTTAAGGGTAACATTTGCATACTAACCTGATCCTTAAAATCTCCTTCGATGGCACTCTTTAGTGTATCTCCACTGTGATAAAGCAAGCTATCTCGTTTTATTTCCAGTTTAATAGCTTTTGTTCCCATTATATCCGAACTGTAAATGTAAGCCAGAGATTTTTTTGGAATTTTATATTTTTCTCCAATAGTGAATACAACCACAAGCCTATTGGAGCCATCGGGAGAGAAATGAATGTCATTTACCTGCCCTACTTTAAATCCGTTAATGCTTACAATACTTGAAGGAGATAGGCCATCTACCTTGCTATAAAGGGCAAAGAATTCTTGTTCTGTAGAGAATAGATTGTTTCCTCGAAGGTAGTTAACTCCCCAGTAAAGAGCAGAAAAAGCAAAAATAACTAATGCTCCTATTTTAATAAATTTTTTTTTGTTTTCCATTTGAGATTATTTAGCGTTAAGCAATTTTTTTGCTTCTTTTATAGATATAATTTTCCCTTTATAGGTTGCGATGATGTAGGCATCTTTTATTTTCTTACGTATATGATTTTGCCGTTCAACCGCTTTTGATAATTCAAACTCATGCCCAACGACATAGTTATAACGATTACTATACCTTAGTTCCTGAACGCCTTTAATCCCTTTGAATTCTTTAGACTTTAAGGGAATAGGTTTTACCGCACTTCTAATTTGAACATAGAAAACGACATTGCCTGAAATATATTTCATCGTATTCCCGCTTTTAAAGGCCAATTGCCGGCTATCATATTTTTTTTTGTAACTACGAAAAGCTCTGAAAATCGCCGAAGCCATAAAATCCTGACCCTGCTTGGAGCGTAGAAAGCGTTCTTCATCAGGATTGGAGATAAAGCCTGTTTCAATAAGCACACTTGGCATTGTGGTGTACCAAAGAACAACCAGATTATCTTGTTTTATTCCCAAATCCTTACGATTTACATGTTGTTTGAACTGGTCTTCGATAAGTTTTGCAAAAACGATAGAATGCTCAAGGTTCTTGGTCTGAATAAGTGAATTAACAATATGAGTTGCCATAGTATCACTCTGAAAATCTTTGTAACGCTGCAAAACATTATTCTCAAACCGAACCACAGAGTTCTCTTTATGAGCAACATATAGATTCCCTTCCGATTTGCCCAAAGCCATTACATAAATAGAAGTTCCTTTTGTTTTTTTGGAGAGGGATGAATTTACATGAATGGAAATCATTAAATCGGCCTTATTCCTGTTGGCAATCTCTGCACGTTCTTTTAATTCCACAAAAACATCTGTTTTTCGGGTATAGATAACTTTCACTTTGGGGATTAGTGTTTCAATATAATAGCCCAATTTCAGTGCAATAGCCAGAGCAATGTCCTTTTCTTTACTTTTGGCTCCAACGGCTCCCGGATCTTTACCGCCATGTCCAGCATCTATTACTATGGTTTGTAATTTACTTTGAGCCAAAATTTTTTCTGAATTTATCATAGAAAGGAAAGTGAAAACAATCAGTACTTTAGCAAGATTTTTTAGAAATAAGAAAGTTTTAGAAACTAATTTTTGCATTCTTTTTAATTATTTTCTTTAGTTTTGGCAGATATTTTTTAGTAATCTAACACAAAATTAGTATTAAAAATTGCAAATCCGTAGTTTTTTAAAATATTCTTTGCTTTTCGTAATTATTGCCGCTAATCTTAAAGTTCGTGCGCAGGATTCTTCTGGTGTTGCAAAAAACGATACTATCGTGTCGGTGAAAAAAGACGAGGGGATAAAAGATCCGGTTGACTATACGGCCAAGGACTCTCTTTTTTATGATTTAGTTCAGAAAAAAGCCTTTTTATGGGGGAACGCAACACTTAATATGGGAAGTTTTGAGTTAAGTGCAGGTTATATAGAAATAGATTTTGACAAGCAAAAAATTTATGCAAGAGGCTTAACTGATACACTGGGGAATACCACTCAGAAACCTAAATATAAAGAGGGGAAAGATGAATTTACCGCTGATGAAGTTCTTTACGATTACAAAACCCGGAAGGGTACGGTAAAAGGAGTGAGAACAGAGCAATCGGATGGCTTTTTATTTGCTGAACAGGCCAAAATGCAGACAAACGGAGAGTATCATTTTGCTAATGGTCGTTATACAACTTGTGATAACCCTAACCACCCTCATTATTACATCAAAATGACCAAAGCCAAGGTGATAAATAATTCAACCATTGTTACCGGTCCTTTTTATTTCGTCATTGAGGATGTTCCTTTACCTTTTATTGGGCTTCCTTTCGGAATTTTTCCCAGTCACAAAAAACGACATGCCGGAATTTTGATGCCAGGCTATGGAGAAGAGGCATTACGTGGATTTTATCTGAAAAATATAGGTTATTATATCCCAATTAGTGATTATGTCGATTTATCTTTATCTGGAAGTATTTATTCTTATGGAAGTTGGGCACTAAACATGACTTCTAAATATAAGTATAAATACCATTTTAATGGGAATATTATGCTTAGTTATAATAATAACGTAACGGGTGAAAAAGGATTATCTAACTATAATGTACGTAAAGACTTTAAAATAAAGTGGACTCATAGGCAGGATGCCAAAGCAAATCCTTCCAGCTCACTTTCGGCAAATGTTGATTTTGGTACAAGTAGTTATAATCGCTATAATGAACAAAACATTGGTGATTTTCTTAAAAACACAAAATCATCCAGTGTGAACTATACCAAGCGATTTTTGGGTACGCCCTTTACTTTTTCTGCCAACGTAAAAGGAACTCAGAATACGACCACTAATCAGGTAGATTTAAGCCTGCCTTTGTTAACTTTTTCTATGAACAAACAATATCCTTTTAAGGCTTTGGCAAAAAGGACAAGAGGAGCATGGTACGAAAAAATAGGCGTTTCCTATTCTTCTTCACTTTCTAACACGGTTAGCACAATTGATACATTGCTTTTCACCCCTTCTACGGTGGCTAATTTCCGAAATGGATTCCAGCAATCCATCCCAGTAAGTCTTCCTTTTAATCTATTCAAATATTTTAATGTTACTCCTTCATTTAATTACAAAGGTCGAATTTATTCTAATTCTATCAGAAAATATTGGAAAGATGGCCTATTCTTTAACGCAGATGATTCTACCTACGAATTTGGAAAGTTGATTACCGATACAATAAATGGCTTACATCATGTTTACGATTGGAGCGTGTCGGCACCTATCTCCACCAAATTATACGGTATTTTTTATTTTAAACATATTAAAGGTTTGGAGGCTATAAGACACGTTGCTACACCATCGGTTAGTTTTAGTTACCGTCCTGATTTTAGTAATCAAAAATATGGCTATTACGATTCCTATTACCGAAGTGCTGATGATTCTGTTCCTCAGAGATATTCGTACTTTGATAATGGAATTTATGGATCTGCGCCTTATGGGAAATCAGGAAACATAAATTTCAATCTGGGGAATAAACTGGATATGAAATTGAAATCTAAAAATGATACTTCGGAAGAAAAGTTTAGAAATGTTTCTCTACTAGACAGGTTGAATTTTGGTGCTTCTTATAATTTGGCTGCCGATTCTCTTAATTGGTCAAATATTTCTATGAGTGGCGCAACCCGCCTGTTTAATATGTTGACAATAAATTTTAATGCTACATTTGATCCTTATAGTTATAATGATACTTCCGGAGTTAAAATAAACAAATATATGTGGGATGAGCATCATAAAATAGCCCGTTTTACTAATGGACGTATAACCACCGGAATTAATTTAAACTCAAAAACATTATTTAAAAAAGACGATAAAGACAATAAAAAAGAGTCTAAGCAGGATTATTATGATATGGGTTATGTCGATTTTAGTGTTCCGTGGAGTCTTCGGGCTGATTATGTACTCTCTATTTCTAAAAACGGATATGATCCAGACAAAAAAGAATTTCTTTCCAGTATTACACAAACCATTCGTTATTCAGGAAATTTAAGTTTAACTAAAAAATGGAAACTTAATTTCTCTTCCGGTTATGATATTCAAAAACGAAAAGCTACAACTTCTTCTATCTCAGTTACCAGAGACTTA
Organism: uncultured Bacteroidaceae bacterium; assembly: GCA_964421365.1. Classification (GTDB taxonomy): domain Bacteria; phylum Bacteroidota; class Bacteroidia; order Bacteroidales; family DYOH01; genus CAYQXT01. The sequence goes on along the minus strand of CAYQXT010000035.1, from coordinate 7,356 downwards.
CACTGTTGGCAGATGTCATTTCGCTGGGTTCCGTTTGGTATACGTAAAAGTTACTTTTTTCAGGTTAATTTAAAATCTTCTATTTTAGAGGGAATTGAATTTAAACGTCAGGAATCGTGGTATGACAATCTATAAGTCTTAAAAGCACAATAGTTACACAAATTCGTAATTGCTCCGCTAGAAGCAATTCGACTACTGAAAATTTCTATTGAATATTTTTGTTAACATTGGTAAAAAAGCAAAAAATAGAGAGAATTTAAAAATAAATAAATCACTAATAATCAATAACTAAACTTTAGCGTTAGTTGGAAAAAAATAGTAAAATGAATTTTAAATATTCAATATTTATTTTTCTTTTGATAGGGTCTGCGTGCAAACAGGCTATCCCAGATATTGCTGATTCTAGATATAATTTTTTGAAGCAAACTTCATCTCTCTATCAGGGGACATGGTTGGAAACAAAATTTAAAGACGAAATTCAGAATAGTGGGCAGATAGCCAAGGCTCTCAAAAATTGCCCGAATCCTCTAGCTCTAAAAATAGATTATCGTACCTTAAAAAATGACAGTTTAGATGTTGTTATCTTAACTACTAAAGGAAGAGCAATGCATTTCCCCTTTATTCTTAGAAAATCAGAAAAGTCTTACTTTTTTGATTTTCCCAATTTAGGCTATAGAACAAAAAATTTTATTTTGTTTAAGACAAGTATCAGAGATACAATCCTTTTAATAAAGCAATATGACCTAAAAAATCAATTAATCAGACAAATAAGTTACGAAAAAATATCCACAAAATTGACTGATAAAATTAGCCAGTCGATAGAGAAATTTTTAAATACAAATTTATTTTCAGGTACTTATATTTATGGAAGCAAAGCACAAAATTTGCATTTCCAATGCCAGATTAATCAAAATTCGCGACTTAGCGGATTGGATGGTTTCTACCGATTTTTTTTTATTTTATCGCCTAAAGGAAAAAATAAAATCCGTTTTAGAATTGGAGATAAGAGTGTTTTATATTCTTTTGAAAAACAAAATTTGCTTATTCACCTTGAAAAAATAAGTGCGGATATTGAAGGTCGCCAGAACTATTACTTTAAATACCTTTATTCCTTATTAGCCCGATCTAATTATTTTGTTGATGATATTGTGCGGCTAAATATTAAGGACAGTAAGCAATATGTGAAAATAAACCTTAAAATAAGTGTTCCTTTTACATTCTCACAAAGTGTTGACTCTTTGTATCGGAAAATAATAAATTCTGGTTTTTTTAATTATAAAATTTTTTATAAGGGTAAACTATTGCAAACAGATAAAATATTTTCACGCCACAATTTAGGAAAACTTTATACCCAATCAGCTTATCTTTATTTTACAGAATTAGGACAGAAAAGGCCATCCGAAAGTTATTCTCTGGAAATAAATATCCCTAAATATTGTTTAATGTATTTACCTTACGGAGTTCAAACTCTAGATCTGTATATTTATCAAAGACCTTATTCTCAGGCTTTTGATGAACAGAAACGTTCTAATCTTCAACATGTTTATATTGATAAACGGGAAAAGTGGATTTGGGCAAAAGTACGGTTTAAAATCTTTCAACCTAAAATTTTTTCACATAGCTTGGTACTTAGTAAAATAAAAATTAGTAATAGATCTAATGTTGATGCTACTATAGTTCGCAACGGAAGTCTTGCCGATATTTTTTGGGCTGTTTTCTATCCAGAAAACGATCAAATTTATTGGGTTTCCGGGGTTCAGAAACGTACAAATAGTTATACAAGAAAAGATACACTGACCCTATATACTTACTCGTCAGATTCTGAGTTTTTGATTAAAATTTTTGATAAAGATTTTGGAAGTGAGAGCGATTTAATCGGACAGAGGATATTTCGCCTCTCGGAATTGAAAAACGAATTTACTGATTTTAGTTTTGATAAGGTAGATGATCTGTCGGTAAAAAAAGAATAAAAAAAGGCTGCAATTGCAGCCTTTTTTTGTGTGATAAATTTTGTTTCCTTCTATTTTTGAATTACAAACTTCTTAGCTATTTTACCATAATCGCTTCGTATTTCAATGAAATAACTACCATTAGGCAAGTCTGATAATTCAATATCCTGTGAGTAAGAGCCGGCAATTCGATTTTGATTGAGAATTGCTTTCACTCTGTTTCCTTTTACATCATACAATGAGATTTTTACATTCATGTTTTTCGTGAGTGAATAGTTCAGTCTTGTGAATGAATTAGCCGGATTAGGATAAATATTCATATCTGCATAAACACTTAAGTCTTGAACACCGGTACCGGAAGTTTCTGTGCCTACTTTTATATCGTGGCAGGCTGTTCCTGTTTTACCAGTAATCGGGTCGTTAATTGTTAAGCAAACATTATAAGTTCCTGTATCGGCATAGGTGTATGTAGGACGTAGAGTCGAAGAATTCACTGCATAGCCGCGTTTTTGAGCATCACCAAAACTCCATTTTGCTTTAGGCGAATCCCCTTTGCCACTACCGTACATAACTACCGGATGACCTCCAGGTTTGCTATTGGCCGTATCTACCTCAAAGGCAAATCCTACACTATAAGTCGTATCCGATGAATTTCCTACACTTACAATTTGTACATCTCTATTGGCGCATCCGCTTGCATTTTTGATACCAAAGGATACTAGATAATCACCTGCTTTATCATAAGTTTTAGTAACATTCTGTGAATCCGTAGTTGAACTATCGCCTAATTCCCAATGCCATTGTGTGGCATCACCAAAGGAATTATCTTTGAACTGAACAGTTAAACTATCAACAACAAAATCAAACTGTGCTAAACAACCTTCACCTACCTGTACATCCTTACAGGTCATGTTCTGAATTTGTTTATCGTTCATAATGGTTAAACATACGTATTGATAACCCGGATCGGTAAATGTATAAGTTGGATTTTGATTAGTTGAGGTTGAACCATCACCAAAGTCCCACAGATAGGTTAAACCAGTTCCTTTAGATTTGTCACTGAACTGTACTTCGCGTGTTGTTGCATTTGCCTGATAGAAGAAATCTGCTTCACAGTCATCACCTTCATTACCTACAAGAACAAGTTGTTCCTGATAATCCATACAATCATTATTCTCGTTAGATGTGTATAAGGAGGTTAAGTAATATCCGGGATATGAATATCTGTAACTTGGATTGGGCATTGTAGAAGTACTTCCATCGCCAAACTGCCAGTATAAATTAGTCGATCTGGCTTGATTGCCATTCGTAAACTTAGTTTGATAGGTGTTGGGGTTTACAGTAGCTGTAAAGTCGGCATTACATTTTATTTCACCAACCTGTACCTGGTTTTCAGCATAATCCCAGCAGATACCACTTTCATTACCGATAACTAAACCGGTTAAGTATTTACCCGGATTTCTGAAATGATGATTCGGATTTGCCATTTCGGAGTAATGACCGTCTCCAAAGTCCCAATAATGGAAGTTGGCTGATTTGGATTTATCAATATAGCTAACTTTTAAGGAATCTACATCTACATTAAATTCAAAATCAGCTTTACAATCATTTTCACCCACCTGCACAAATGCAGAAGTGTGGTCATCACATCCTGTAGAATCGTCTATTACAGAAAGAGTAACCAGATAATAGCCTGCAGTGGCATATTGGTGTGCTACCTGAGTGGTGTCATCAGTGCTGCCATCGCCAAATGTCCAGTACGAAACTGTATGGTTTCCGATGGATTTATCCTTAAAGAGGACAAGTTTTGCAGAATCGACCATGAAAGCTATGTCGGCAGTGAGATTACAATCTGCCTTACCTACTTTTACGCTTACTGTTTTTTGATCATTACATCCGCTTGCCTGATTAAACACATATTGTGTTACCATGTATTTGCCCGGATAACTATAAGTATGTTTGGTATTCTGGGTGGCTGTATAACTTCCATCTCCAAAAGTCCAATACCAGGTATCCACATTTCCTAAAGATTTATCCGTTAAAGTAACACTCATAGCTCCTGCATCAATAAAGAAATCAAAGTTGGCTTTGCAAGCAAGCGTTGTTGAATCTAAATAAACAGGCACCTCTTTGCTCAATTCATCGTAACAACCACTTGTAGTATCCATTATTGATAGTATAATGGTGTAATAACCACTCTCGGCGTATAAATGAGTGGGATTGGACTGGGTTGATGTACTGTCATCTCCAAAATCCCATGACCAGTTTGTGGTATTTCCCATGGATTTATCAATAAAGTTAAATTCTCCTTTAGTCGTTCCTTTTCTAATCGCAAAATCAGCTTTACAGTCTTGCACTGCCGTTTGTACAGGGACGTCAATATAATCATCTGCTTGACACCCTGTTACCGAGTCAAAGGCTGTTAATTCAACTCCATAAATACCGGCATCGGTGTAATGGTGCATAGGAGAATCTATAGAATCTGAATTTCCATCGCCAAAGTTCCAATAATAATTTGTAAAGGAAGAATGGCTTACGATGTTAAAAGTTGCATTATTAGCAGAATCTACAAAGAAGTCAAAGCTTACATCGCAATAGCTAGAGTCTGTTCCAATTGGAATATCTCGTGTCATATCTCCAAAGCATTGGGTACTATCATTATAGATGGAAAAATATACATTATATACTCCAGGAGCAACGTAAGTGTGTATCGGATTGGAAATAGAGTCTGTTGAACCATCGCCAAAGTCCCAATAATATTCTGAAGCACCAACAGATTCATCATGAAATTCTATGGTCATACTATCTGTATAGGAGCTAAACTCTGGTGCACATTCTACTTGACCTACCGTTATATTATATTCGTTAGTAGATTGGCAGCTATCCATAGGATTAAATACCGTAAGTGTTACCGTATAATTTCCGTTTGCATATTTATGTATAGGATTTTGCATATCTCCATAAGTGCCATCGCCAAAGTTCCATTGCCACATTGTAACACCTCCGGTGGATTTGTCATTGAAAGAAACATCCCCGTTTTGTTGATTAATGAAGAAATCGAAATCGGCATAGCAATTCACTTGACCTACAAATATATCTTGACATTTCGTATCTACACAATTGTCGGCAGTATCTCTAATCGTAAGACATACGTTATAGACATCTTCGGTAGAGAAAACATGGGCAGGGTTGATATCTGAACTGGCATTCCCATCTCCAAATGTCCATATTCTTGTATCTACATTTCCTAAAGATTTATTTTGGAAAGCGACACTTAAATTGGCTGCATCAATGAAGAAAGAGAAACCGGATTTACAAGCAATTTGCGTTGAATCTCCAAAGAGAACCGGAATGTTTTTTGTCATCTCATCGTGACATCCACTAATCGAGTCGTAAACGGATAACTTAACATTGAAATAATCGGCTTGAGCAAAAGTGTGTATCGGATTTTGATCGGTGGCATAACTATAGTCTCCAAAATCCCACGACCAATTTGTTATTGAACCAATAGACTTATCGCTGAAATTAAATTCGCCTTTTGCGTTACCTTTTCTTACGGCAAAATCAGCTTTACAGGCAATGGCAGAGGTTTGTACAGGAACATCTGTACAGAAATCGGCCTGACAACCACTAATCGAGTCATATACAGATAAACAGACATTGTAAATTCCCGGATTAGAATAATTATAGGTGGGTGTGGAAATTGTATCAAAATTACCATCTCCAAAGTCCCAGTAATAATCTGTAAATGTTGAGTTACTAACAATATTAAAGCTAGCATTATTTACCGAATCTACAAAAGAATCGAAATTAACGGAACAGAAGTTTGCAGAATCGCCAACAACTTGAATCGTTCGTTGCATATCTCCCGAACATTGTGTTGTATCATTCCAGATAGAATAATAGACATTGTAAACTCCCGATTGGGCATAAGTGTGTATGGGATCTGGAATAGAGTCGGTTGTTCCATCGCCAAAGTCCCAGTAAAATCCGGTGGCACCCATTGATTCATCGTAAAATTCAACGCTTAGACTATCCATATAAACTGAAAACTCGGGGTAGCAATCCACCTGACCTACTGATATATCATAAGCATTGGTTGATTGACAGCCTGTTGTCGGGTTAAATACCGTTAAGGAAACAGAATATAATCCCGGGCTGAATATATGGACAGGATTAGGCATAGTCGCAAAATATCCATCGCCAAAGTCCCAGTTCCAATGTAAGTTTGAGCCCTGCGATTTATCTGTAAATGAAACTTCATTTGTTTGATTATTAATGAAATAGTCAAAATCTGCGAAGCAATCTAATTGGCCTAAAACAATTTTCTGACAAGCAGTGTTAACACAGTTATTTATAGAATCACGAATGGTCAGACATACATTGAAGAAACCTGAATCAACATAAGAATGGGCTGGCTCCATCATACTGCTACTTGTGCCATCGCCAAAGTCCCAGGTATAGTTAGTCGGTGTTCCAATTGAGTTGTTTGTGAACATGACTGTATCACCAAGCGCTATATTCCAGTTGAAATTGGCCTGACAAATTGGTTTTTCCAATATGCTTATATTATGATGTTCTTCATTCGTGCCACAACCATTTGTAACTCTTAATATTACATCGTAATTTCCAGGATTGGCAAAACTATGTTTAATTGAAGTACCAAAGCCGGAGTTACCATCACCGAACATCCATTCAAAGGTAAAACCACTTGTTGCAGGATCGTTTATATTCCCATAAGTAAATTGGATCGAATCTCCTGTGAAAGTAAATTGTTTATCTTCTTTAAACCATGTATCTGGCGGTTTATTATTTACGACATTTACGTAATTAAATAATGAATCTGTCCGTCCGCAGGTATTGGTTGCCAGTAGATTTACCGTATAATTTCCAATAGTGGAGAAAGTGAAATTTGTACTTTGCCCATAAGTTGTATCAGACCCATTAATCCAGACATAACTTTGCCCACCATAAGCTTGGAAGAATATTGGGTCGTTTGGACAGACCCCGTCTTTGCTGATTTTAATCTTATGGAATACTCTTTTGTCTAGAACAGAAATCCGTTGCGTACATAGATCTGAATCAACAGTAAAACTAAGGAAACCGTTTAAAACATCGCCAAAATAGCTACCATAATCAAAACAAATATTCATTTGCTCATTTATATCTGGATAAAATTCCGTTAAAGAGTCATAGGAGGAATACGCGCCTCGTTCTATAAAATCAACCTTCCCATTAGGATATCTTTTTTCTACTTCGTAGCTTCCGTCTTGTTGGAAAAGATGTATGACATATCTTGAGCCATCAGCTAGGCTATCCGATTCCCAATCGCCTCCCAAATCGTTATTGGCAGGAAAACAATTGCCATCCCATCCACTTAAATTTATAGGAGGTATTTGTGTTAGGC
>CAYQXT010000034.1:0-15565 GCA_964421365.1 uncultured Bacteroidaceae bacterium | reverse complement strand
AGAACTATTGAAAGATGTGGCAGAGCAGGTAACCGATATTCAGAAAGCAAAAATTATCAAAGCGATAAAAAGATACCAGCAGAATGCAAAACAACGCGACGATATAACGGTATTTGGAATTCAGATTTAGAAAAATTCTATAAAATTATTATACCTTTGTGCCAAAATAAAAAATTAGTCCAATGCACGACCATTCACCTGCAAAAATTTTTACCGGAACTGGATCTAAGTATTTAACTGAAAAAATATGCGACAGTTTTGGTATTTCCTTAGGAAAATCGACTATCACCCGCTTTAGCGATGGTGAGTTTGTTACTTCTTACGATGAAACAGTAAGAGGACGTTATGTTTTCATAGTTCAATCAACCTTCGAACCACTCGAAAATATGTTCGAGCTGTTGATGATGATTGATGCAGCACGCCGGGCTTCGGCTTATAAAATTGTGGCGGTAATTCCTTAATTCGGTTTTGCCCGTCAGGACAGAAAAGACCAGCCACGCGTAGCTATTGGCGCTAAGCTTATAGCTAATTTGCTACAAGCAGCTGGTGTTGATCGGGTTATGACTATGGAACTGCATGCCGGTCAAATTCAGGGATTTTTTGATGTTCCGGTAGATCATTTGTATTCTTCTTCCATTTTTATGCCCTACATAAATAATTTGGGACTTAAAAATTTAACGATAGCCTCGCCTGATGTAGGTGGATCTAAGCGAGCCAATGTATATGCCAAATATCTGAAAACCGATTTGGTGATTTGCCACAAAACACGTAAAAAAGCCAATGTAGTTGATAATATGACGGTGATTGGAGATGTTGAAGGCAAGGATATTTTGCTTATTGATGATATTATCGACACCGCCGGAACCATTTCCAAAGCTGCGGATATTATGACGGCCAGAGGTGCAAACAGTGTTCGTGCAGCTGTCACCCATCCGGTACTTTCGGGTCCCGCTTATGACCGTTTAGAAAAATCTAAATTAATCGAATTAATTACCACGGATACAATTCCGCTGAAAAGACTAGACTTCCCGAAGATAAAAGTACTTACCGTTGCCGACTTATTTTCGGATGTTATCAAAAAAGTATATAATTATCAATCAATTAGTAGTAGCTTTTTATTCTAAACTTACGGCTTAAGTCTTTTTATATTGGAATTATTAATAGTTAATGGTGAATTCTATCGACAAACAAAGTTCACCATTCACCATTCACTATTATTTTTTCAGTTCCTTTTCGAATAATGCTAGAATCCGGCCATATTCATCTGTCCAACTACTGGCTTCCTTAAAACCATGTCTTTCTAAAGGGAAAATAGCCATCTCCCAATTTTTTTTACCCAATTCTATTAGCCGTTGATTCAAATCTACCACATCCTGAAAATGTACATTATCATCACGAATACCATGCAATATGAGTAAGTGTCCTTTCAGTCCGTCAGCAAAATAGATAGGCGAACTTTGCCGGTAGGCCACAGAATCCGTTACCGGAGTATTTAGAATGTTTGCTGTATATCCGTGATTATAGTTCGACCAGTTAGTTACCGAACGGATGGCTGCACCACATTTAAAAACTCCAGGAGCTTTGAACATCGCCATGAGAGTAATAAAACCACCATAAGAGCCGCCATAAATACCTATTCGATTCTTATTTATTCCATATTTCTCTACCAGAAACTTCGCACCATCCACCTGATCTGATAAATCCAAACCGCCCATGTGGCGATATATTCCGGTACGCCAGTCTCGTCCATAGCCCTCGCTACCGCGATAGTCAATGTCTAATATAGTGTAACCTTTATCTGCTAAGAGGTTATGAAACATCATTTCGCGATAATAATACGACCAGTACTTATCTGCATTTTGCAGATAACCGGCTCCATGAACAAAAATGATGGCTGCATTATTTTTCATTGATTTTTGGGGTTGATAAAGACGGGCATAAACCTTTTCACCATCCTGAGCTTTAAAAGTAATTACTTGTGGGTCTCGCCACGAATATGCTTTGTATGCCTCACTTTGTGAATGTGTAATTTGTTTAGCTTTGGCGGCTGAATTATTGGGTTTTAAGTAGATTTCCCAAGGTTTGTTGGAATATGAATAGCGTAAAGCAAGCTGCTTTTCGTTGGGCGAAAGATAACTTTCATTATAGCCGGTCATTTGGGTTAAGCGTGTCATTTTTCCCCCCTTTAGTGGCATGGAATAAAACTGACGTTCACCTGGGTGTACCTGATTCGTGAGCAAGTACCATTTTGTTTTATTTACGGAGAGTTGTGCTTCGTATACTTCAAACTGGCCTTTAGTGAGTGCCTTTTCTTTCTTAGTATTAATATTCGTTACATATAACTGAGAATAACCTGTTTTTTCGGATTGATACCAGACTGCTTTACTATCGGGCATCCAGCCAAAATTTCCGGTAGGCCAGTAATTTCCTATTCCGGGACCTCCAATCCACGCGGAATCAGTCTGGCGGTTAATAACTTTTGGCTGACCAGTAGCTAAATCAAGCGTTAAGACCCAACGATCTTTATTATCCTGACTTCTACATACAAACAGCACATTCTTAGCGTCAGGTGAATACTTTAACTGACTGAATGTGAGTCCCCTTTCGCCTTTTATTTTTCCGGCGTATGGTTTTGGCCAATCATTTATTCCGCTAATATTATTGGTCTTTAATTCATAGTTTTTGTTTAAATTCCGGTCAAAAATAACTAATCTGAAGCTTGCCTGTGTGCTACCTACTTTGGAGCGTGATTTTTCGTTTTCCACATAGCCTGATTTAGTCACGTAATTGGGGACTTCGGTGTGTTTTGACTGTGCCGGCTGCATCTTGATGAAAGTAATAAAGCGCTCATCAGGACTAATTTGTATCCCAAAAATACGAGAGTTCCCAATATTTATTGCTACTGGTCTATCAACTTTTAGTTTTTTACGCAGCTCTGTGCGTGCCTTTTGTATGGCTTCCCGATCTCGCAAAACAGCAAAAAGCTGCATCCGGTCATTTTCCAGCCATTTCTCCTGTTCTGATTTGTGTGCACCAGATTGTCTACTTCCACTAGCTTTTCTAATATTAGTTAACTGGCTAGTACTTCCATCGGCAAAAATCCACTGAAACAAATTGTCATCCTTTTGATAAAAAATTTTTTTACCATCGGCACTAAAAACTGGCGAAGATTCGTAAGTTATAGTATTTATAATCTGTCGCAGTTTGTTTTTTGTGAGATTATATACAAATATATCTCCATTTCGTGCAAAACAAACTTTTGTATGGGTGCGATTAAATTCATATTTCTGCGGAATCCTTTTTTTGAGTTCCTCAATACTCAACTTATGTACTTTACTTGAAGTCACATCCAGCGCGTACCATGAATCAATTTTTTCATTCTTTGGATTCCACTGGAAATATAGGGTTTTACTATCAAAACTCCAATAAGGTTTATCTGGCCAATGCCCGATAAAACCCTTTCCCTTCATGATATTCTCTAATTTAAGAGCCTGTGTATTCTGTGCCTTAGAACTAAATATAAGGCCGAAAACAAAAAAGAATAAAGCTAATTTTTTCATTTCAATAAATTTATTTTATATAAAATTATAGGTAGGAAAATGAAAAGGAAAGATAAGAATTAATCGTGAGCTATTACCTATTTTAAAGTATATCTACCTAGTAAATACAGATAGAATTTAGAATCAAATCAATTTATTCAGACTGCTTTTACAGTCTTCTTCAATGGTAAAAATTTGCTTAAGACCCGCAATTTCAAATACATTGTTGATTACCTTATTTAAACCACAAAAAATTAACTCTCCGTTTTCTTCAGATAAATACTTGTATATTACTAATAGTAATCTAATTGTTACGCTATTAAGATATTCGAGATTTCTCATATCAATAATTACCTTTAATACTTGCCCTCCAATAATTTCATCTATGGCGTCCTGCATGGTTCTTACAGAATCTGTATCTGTTTTCCCATTCATACGGATAATTATTACATCATTTATTGCTTCTCTTGTTATTGTAAACATAATTTATCTAATTAGAAAAAGACCGAAAAGAATCAAGATTCTTCGACTGTAAAAGTACAATACTTTTGTTATTTTTTTGCCTAAATTCTAATTTTTCTAGTTTATTTTTCAAAAGTTCGGAATTAACAGTTCCTTCTTTAAGATTAAAGTAGGGGCTTTCGGTGTAAAAGGATCCGGACTCTACAATACAGATGATTGAAGAGTTAAGATAAATACGAAGTTCTATCTCTGCATTGATCTTGAAATTTGTATCGAATAGAATAGTATTACTAATCAATTCATTTAGGAAATGGATGAAGGGAAAGAACGTGGAGGCATCTATTTTATTTTTTTTAAAACACTCTTCGGTTTTAAAACCTGCTTCTTCTAACGACTGAAGCGATGACTGAATACGTAATTTTAAGATCTGTTTCATTATTATCTGATTAATGGGGCAAAATTAACAATTATTTAAGAAAATCAATCAAAAAACATTCCGAAAACTAAAGTTATAAACTTTTTTAACATTTTAAAAAAGTAAGATAAATAAGATAAGTAATGGCATCAAAAGCAACAAACAGTAACGAATATTTGTTATTTTTTTGTATATTAGTAAGAAAATTCATTTTTGAACGTTGTCAAATTAACCTAGAAATAGGGGTTTTCTTGCATTTTTGCATCTATTAATTATAATTTTTCATTTTGTGTTTTCAGCCAATGGATGTTAAATACCAAAGACTTAAATATATATCTACTGATGTAATAGCCTCAGTCTTAAGTTGGACTTTGGTCTGGTATTTAAGTACTATATACATTTTCAAAAGTTCATATATTTTTATTCACAAGGAATTTACAAGTAATTTATTTATATTTGGGCTCATTGTTTATTCATCATTCTGGATTTTGATTTATTATTTACAAGGAACCTATACGAATGTATATAGAAAATCACGCCTTCAGGAATTGGCACAGAGTTTCATAGCGGCACTCATTGGGAGTACTATCCTCTTTCTAATAATAATTGCTGAAAAAGCACTCATCGAATACTCCAATTTTTATTTTATTTATTATTTTCTATTTTTTAGCCAACTACTATTCAGCTATATACCACGTTCTATTTTAACAAATATTAATATCTGGAAACTGAGAACCCGCCGGATAGGATTTAATACCCTTCTAGCAGGGTCGAATGGCAAAGCAATAGATATTTATCATCATTTGGAGAAGAGCAAACAAGCCTATGGTTATCGTTTTCTGGGTTTTATATCTGTAGTACAAGAACCAAGCGAAGAACTAAAACACACACTTCTACACTTAGGTAATGCAAATGATGTGGCTAAAGTTATACGCGAAAAAGAAATTCAGGAGATAATCATTGCTACCGAAAAAAGGGAGAACAGAGAAGTTGGAACTATTATTGCCGAGGCGGCTCGACAAAATGTTGTAGTGAAGATAATTCCCGATCTTTATGATTATCTGGTTGGACGAGTAAAATTATCACATTTATATGATCTCCCTCTAATAGAGGTGAATCAATTACTTTTACCTGAATGGCAATTACATCTAAAAAGGTTAATAGATGTTCTTTTTTCCATCATAGCATTAATGGTGCTTAGCCCGCTATTCTTATTTATTGCTGTTGGCGTGAAAATGAGTAGTAAAGGAGCTGTATTTTATAGTCATGAACGAATAGGACGTTTTGGAAAGGCTTTTCATATTTATAAATTCCGAAGTATGTACTTGAATGCCGAGGCTGCAGGCCCTGCTCTGGCCAGCAAAAACGACCCACGTATCACCTCCTTCGGGCGCTTCTTGCGAAAAACACGTTTGGATGAATTACCTCAGTTTTATAATGTTTTACGTGGCGAAATGTCGTTAGTAGGTCCTCGCCCCGAACGGCAATTTTATATAGACAAAATTGTACAACAAGCCCCCCATTATCAAAAGTTGCAGCGTATTCGCCCAGGTATCACCTCATGGGGGCAAGTAAGATATGGCTATGCCGAAAATGTGGAGGAAATGCTGGAACGTCTGAATTTCGATTTAGTCTATTTAGATAATATATCCTTATATACCGATTTGAAAATATTAATTTATACCGTTTTTATCATGCTCAAAGGAAACGGGCGATGAAATAAAGCCGTATCATGATTCTGTATGACCTTTACTTTTATGTTTGTTGCAGGAATAGTGCGTTCAACTTTGCTAAATTATAATTTATAAACTAGCTAATATCTTGAAAATCATCAAATTCTCTATTAGATACATTTTTTTATTAAAATACTTATTTATAGAAGATTACGAAAGTTACACAAATTATTGTACAAGAATTAATTTTAAAAAGCTTTTCCTAATTAAAATTAAATATTGTTATCTTTTGTAGATTTATTAGATTTGCATAAATTTTAGATAGAATGAAGATTAGTGCAGGTGAATTAGCCGCTCTTTTAGGAGCTACTGTAGATGGAGATCCAGATATAAAAATAGATGATTTTGCAAAGATAGAGGATGGAAAACCTAATTGTATCTCTTTTCTGGCTAATCCTAAATATGAAAAATATATATATACTACTCATTCAGGTGTTGTAATTGTAAGTAAAGATTTCACTCCCGAAAAAGAAGTAAAAGCTACTTTAATTCTTGTAGATGATGCTTATGCAGCCTTTGCAAAGTTACTGACAATATATGAAGAACAGCAAAAAAAAGTTGACTATACCATTGATAGTTTGGCATTTGTACACAATACGGCAAAAATAGCTGAGCCATGTAGTGTTGCTGCTTTTTCGTATGTTTCTGAAAATGTGGAAATTGGTAAAAAGACCATTATTTATCCTCAGGTTTTTATTGGTAAAGGAGTTAAAATTGGAGAAGATTGTTTGATTTATCCCGGGGTGAAAATATATCAGTCTTGCCAAATTGGTGATAATTGCATTATTCATGCCGGAGCAATTATCGGAAGCGATGGTTTTGGCTTTGCCCCAAAATCAGCTGGTGATTATGCCAAAATACCCCAAATAGGGAATGTTATTCTTGAAAATGGGGTAGAAATTGGTGCCAATACAACAATTGATAGGGCTACAATGGGGTCAACAATTATCAAAGAGGGAGTTAAATTAGATAACCTTATTCAAATTGGTCATAATGTACAAATTGGTGAAAATACGGTAATTGCAGCTCAAACAGGTATTTCAGGTTCTACCAAACTTGGTAAGAACAATATGATTGGAGGACAGGTTGGCTTTGTTGGTCACATAGAGATTGCCGATGACGTTAAGATTGGTGCTCAGTCCGGAATTATCTCAGGTATTAAAGATGAAAGCTCATTATGGCAGGGGTCACCGGCATTTGATTTACGAAGCTTTCAAAAATCAAATATTATTTTTAGACGCCTACCCGATTTGTATCGTAAAATAGGTGAACTAGAACGCAAAATTGAAAATTTAAAAAACAAAGAATAATATTTTCACACGAATAGCTAGTTATTAATCATTTTTATAGTTATCGAATTATTATTTATTTTCAAATTCCACTTTAGAAAAAGATAAAAAAGTTTATATATGGCTACCAGACAAAGAACAATAGCAAAAGAAATCAGTTTAAAAGGTGTAGGATTACATACTGGCATGAGTTCGACCGTTACTTTATGCCCGGCACCTACCAATCATGGTTATAAATTTCAGCGGACTGATTTAGAAAATCAGCCCACCGTACAAGCCATTGCAGATAATGTAGTGGATACCAGCCGTAGTACGGTTTTGGAGCAAAATACTGCTCGGATCGGTACAGTAGAGCATGTTCTTTCGGCTTTATACGGTATGGAGATAGACAATTGCCTGATAAAAATTGATGCGGCTGAAATGCCCATCTTAGATGGTAGTGCCAAACGTTATTGCGATGCCATTGAAGAAGTTGGAGCTGTTGAGCAACATGCTGAGCGTGATTATTTTGTCCTCACAAAAAATATTCACTACAATGATGAAGAGAATCATATTGAATTGATGACTTTCCCCGATGATTCGCTGAGCCTTAACGTTATGATTGATTATAATTCTGAAATACTTGGAAATCAATATGCAAACTATAGTAATTTAGACGATTATAAAGCAGAAATAGCACCTTGTAAAACATTTGTCTTCCTTAGGGATTTGGAATTTCTGTATAAAAATGACCTGATAAAAGGGGGAAGTTTAGATAATGCTATTGTTTTGATGGAAAAAGAATATCCTCAGGACGAATTGGATAATCTGTCGGATATGCTTGACCGGCCGCGAGTAAAAGCTAAGGGTAGGGGTATTCTGAATGATGAAGATTTAATCTTTTCCAATGAACCGGCACGACATAAATTACTGGATTTATTAGGTGATTTAGCCTTGGTAGGTAAACCTATCAAAGGGAAAATTCTTGCTGTTCGTCCGGGGCACTATTCAAATGTAGCTTTTGCCAAAGAAATTAGAAAAGATATGAAAGAAAGCGGCAGGAAATTAAAAGCCCCTGTATATCAACAAGATGAGCCGCCTGTTTATGATATCAATGCCATTAAAAAAATGCTTCCTCATCGTCCGCCTTTCTTACTGGTAGATAAAATAATACGCATCACGGATAGTAGTATTGTTGGCGTAAAAAATGTAAGTATGAATGAACCTTTTTTTATGGGGCATTTTCCTGATGAACCAATTATGCCGGGTGTCTTAATCGTTGAGGCAATGGCACAAGCCGGAGGAATCTTGGTTCTGAGTAACGTGGATGAACCGGAAAAATATAGCACTTATTTTATGAAAATAGATAAAGTAAAATTTAAACAAAAAGTAGTTCCTGGCGATACC
The DNA here is from genome assembly GCA_964421365.1 of uncultured Bacteroidaceae bacterium. Taxonomy (GTDB): domain Bacteria; phylum Bacteroidota; class Bacteroidia; order Bacteroidales; family DYOH01; genus CAYQXT01. Next base: position 6,741 of record CAYQXT010000034.1, on the reverse strand, counting down.
CTTGTATTTGAATTAGAATATACCAGTCCTATGCGTCGAGGCATTGCCACAATGCATGCCAAAGCTTTTGTAGGCTCTCAAATGGTTGCCGAAGGAGAATTTATGGCACAAGTGATAAAAAATAAGTAAATTGCGATTATGAATAAACAAGATTTAGCTTATATCCATCCCGATGCTCAGATCGGAGAGAATGTTAAAATTGATCCTTTTGCTGTAATCGAAGAAGATGTAATAATTGGTGAAGGAACATGGATTGGCTCCAATGTAACCATCATGTCGGGAACACGAATTGGGAAAAATTGCAGAGTCTTTCCGGGAGCAGTAATTGGAGCCATTCCTCAGGATTTGAAATTCGAAGGCGAAAAAACAATCGTAGAAATTGGCAATAATAATACTATACGTGAATTTGTAACCATAAACAGGGGCACAAATGCTTCTGGAAAAACTAAGGTGGGGAATGGAAACTTAATTATGGCTTATGTACATCTAGCCCATGACGTTGTTATTGGAAACAATTGTGTGCTAGCCAATTCAGTTGCACTGGCCGGTCATATTATTGTAAGCGACTGGGCTATTATTGGGGGAGTTACGGCCATTCATCAGTTTGTTCATATCGGTGAGCACGTAATGATTTCGGGTGGTTCGCTCGTTCGAAAAGATGTACCTCCATTTGTAAAAGCAGCCCGCGAGCCTTTGTCTTTTGCAGGGATTAACTCTCTGGGTTTGCGCCGTAGAGGTTTTTCAGACAGGATAATCCGACAGATACAAGATACATATCGAATTTTGTATCAATCAGGATTAAATAACAAAAAGGCTTTAGATAAAATAGAATTTGATATTCCGAAAAGTAAGGAACGAGACTTAGTTTTGAATTTTATTCGTTCATCTGAAAGAGGAATAATGAAAGGATACTCTTAAGCTGCAAGAAATGAGAATTTTGTTCCTTAACATCAGACATTTAACAACTAGGTTCTGAATAAAGATAAAATATGAAAAAAACAGAAGTGAGTATCTTCTAAAAAGCCGAATTTCAAAAAATAGACCGAGCAAATTTTATTAATTAAATGATTTGGGCTAAAATAAATTTCTAAGCCTTTTTATACTTAATCTAAAATTTATTTGTTAATAATTGTTGTAGCTCTTCGGTATTATTTTTAAGGTTTTCAACAATATTACTAAATTCTTCACTTATAGTGGAGTTTCTTTGAGCAACATCATTAATAACAACTAAGCTCGAATTAATTTGTTGCATAGAATCTTTTTGCTCCTGAGCAGCATAGGCTATTTGTTGAATTCGCCTATCCAAATCAGAGATAAGCTTTTTTATTTCAATTATATTCTCGTTTGAATTTTGACTCAATACCGCACTGACCTTGACTAAATCCTTTATATATTTTGCTGTTCCTTGCGATTTCTCGGCCAGTTTTTTTATTTCAGTAGAAATGACAGAGAAACCTCCTTGCCCGGTATTTTGACTCCTCGCAGCTTCTATTGCTGCATTTATAGCCAGAATTTCTGTTTTTTCTGCTATTTCATCAATTTTAGCACTATGTTCATTAATAGACTTAATGGAATCTGCCGTCTGAGAAAAATTTGCTAGGTTTGTTTCTATAAACTGAGCAGTTTGGGCTGCGAAATCTTCAGTGGCCTTAGAATTTGCTGCGGTTTCGTTCAAAGAACTTGTATTTTGTTCTAAAGTAGTAGATATCTCCTCAATATTAATTGCCTGCTGAGCGGTAGAAGAACTAATTTGATTAGTCTGCTGGCTTATTTCTTTAGAAATACTAATTAAATCACGGACTACTTTTTTTATTTTCTCAAAAAGTGTTTTTAATTTCTGAGCGTACTGTTGTGTTTCATTCTGACTTACCTGCATATTTTCCAGCGCTTTTTCTGTTAACCAGCGGCTCGAATATAAGATAACTCCTAAGGTTATAACAACTACCTGATAGTTAATATAAGCTGTTTTTGCATAATAAAGGATAGCATGCTCTACCCCCGGAATAGCTCTAAAGTAAGATAAATTAAAGCCTACCAGAATGATGATTGTATTGAATAATAGCACCCTCTTAGTACCAATAATAGCACTCAATGCATAAAAAAGCAGAGCATGATAAAAACCAGCTACAAAATAAGTAAAATGAGCTCCCGGAGCATAATAGGCTAGAAAACTAATATGTACCGTTAGTAATGAAATAACTAGAATATTCCCGGCAAGATCTTTTTTACGATAATATTTAATAATAAATAAATTGATGAAAAACAACAAACTTAATATTAACGGTAAAACTATTTTTCTTACCAAAGATTCAATTTGTACCTGCGAACTAATATTCACCATCAACTGAATCAAAGCTATCAGAATACCTATTAAATCCAAGACAAGTAGTACATTAACGCGCCCGTAGTATTTAAAATCACTTTGGGTATAATCTTGGAGAAAATAGTCTATTACTTTTTTCATGTAGGGTATATTCTAATTTATCTTTGAATCTATTCGGTCAGCCAAAATTCGCCTTTCAATGATAAAAAAGACTGACATTATAGTCCGAAAAGCGGTCTTGTCCCAGGTTTTTTATCTCAATCGAATAATCTTGTAAAGATAATTTATTTATTATAAACTCAAAAGGAACTCGCTTAATATATTTTTGTTCTTTAATTAATCGGTTATTTTTATCAAAAACGGAAATTTTAACTGGCGGCATCATAGAATGAGCCGTAGTTATTTTTATTTTCATGTTGGAACGTCTTCCAACGTCAATTCTAAACCAGATATAATCAACAGAATCTATTTTATCCTGATTCTTTTTCCCTGTAAAATAGGAATTAAATGAATGGTACTGGGTTTCACCATTTTTTATCCTTGTGGCCATTTCTGAACTATAATCTGGCTCATACTTATCTGCACGATATTGAAAATTGAAGGGTTTCCCATTAATTTGTGTTCGCCAGTAGTTAGCCGATTTATTTTTTGAAGCGGTATAAAGCATTGCAGCTATCTGGTCGCGAGAAAATCTTGTTCTACACTTTCGATAGGCCGGATAGCCCATAATATTTGTAACATCCGGTTTATAGACATCTCCCCAGTGGTCGGTAAATTTCCCAGTGTACTTGCAATTTCTACTCACACATCGACTTAAACGAGGTTCGGCCGGTGTATCGCAGAGTTTATCGCCCGAGGTCTCGCAAATTTTTCCATGCTTAAATATTTTTCCGTGAAATTCGCGATTTCTGTCTACCGCTTCTTGCCTGCCCTTGCCCTTATTGTAATTTCGATGAGTATGTAAAAGTCCAAAATAGTGTCCCACTTCATGTGTCAAAGAACTTTTAGAAGTAAATTGTTTGACCAAAATTGACTTTGAAATTTTGTTATAAGTCCCTCTTACTGTTCCATGTCCTTGCTTAATATTTCCTGCAATATGAACATTTATCACTCCGGGCTGCTTATTTTTAAAGCTAAGACGGGGGGCTTCGAGGTAATAACCTAAAATATTATGTTTATTACTTCTTATATATTCTATATCCGATAAATAGAATACAAATCCTGTTTTATTTATTCGATGAAAATAATTAAGATTTTGTATAAATTCTTTGATTTGCTGGTCGCTAAGATTCCCACTTCCATCCGACTTAGTATAAACCCAGAATTTAAGTGGTACGCGATAAAAAATAAAATTAGCACTATCTATATTATCATAATTAATTTTCTGTAAATACTTCTCTAAAAAAGAGTTATTCCCTTTCCATGGCTGAGATTTTATTGAGAGATGACCGATTAGTAGTATTAAAATTAATGTTAGTAAGGAGTTTTTTTTCATTATTCTTTTTGTAAGTGGTTAATTAATTTGTTTTAAGAGATTTATCGCTATGGATTTGATTAATCAGTATTTTCTATTTTAGTTTCTATACGATAATAGGCAACGTCAGTAAATTGCAAATTCTCAGGAGCTTTTATTTTATTGTTAATTTTTAATGTTAAATATTCAGGTTCTGCCGTTTTTAATACCTGTATTAGTTTTTTGTGCTCTATGCCTCCAATATTTAAGACTCGAGGATACTTAGTATAGTTATCCTTAAATAAATAAAATTTTAATACTAATTTGTTCGATAAATCTAAACGATACATTTTTTTTATGTGAACTGTAATATTAATTCGTAATCTTTTTTAACTGACGAAATATTAATAACTTTAAAATTCATTCTATCAGGAAGAAGTTTGATATAGTCGCCTAATTTAGAGTGTAACTGAATCTCTAATGGTAATATTTTATAATCATGGCTATTAGAACAATGCGAAGTAATTAAAATAAAAAAGACAAAGAGTAAACCCCAAAATGCAATTCTTCGCGACCATAAACTGTTCATTATTTTTCTGTCTATCTCATTAATTCATCTTGAAGAATTTCAACTTTGTTTTTTTAAAAATAATACTTGTATTCTTCTGAATACCAGTCGTGTTTATATCTTGTTGGATAATAGTCTTAAGTTTTTTTATATTCGGCAAGATTGAGGTGTTTTTTTTGTTTTTTCCAAATCAGAAGGCCTAATCCCAATGTATAAATGGCCACAATCACTCTAAATACGGCTTTAAACTCCTTACCAATATTTGGTTTAGGTAATTCATACAGGAAGTCTAAATTGTTTTGTAACGTATTTAAACATTCCTGCCGATTATTTTGTTGTTCCGTAATTATTTGCCGAATATTTCCAGAAGCAACATAACCACAATAGCCATAATTCCCATGCTGACTCAGAGGCGCACCACATTGCAGACATTTACTCATCTTTAATCACAATTTGCCTCAATAAAATTTGCATCGTTGGTCGCTTTGATTTTTATTATACAGTTTGGATTATTTTTATGCATTGTTTTCACAAAATCTTCCACATCAATTGGACAAAGCTTATTCCCTCTGCATCTAAACATTTGTAGCCGAATATGTTGGGAGAGATAATCCAATTGGTCACTCTCAATTTTCGTAGAAGAACAATCGACCACCTGTAAACTTTTTTTAAGTGCAGGAGATGATAAGGGGCGAAGGCCTGAAACAGGTGTATGTGAAAATTTAAGTACTCGCAAATCGGCTAAAGTCACTAAGGGGCGCAAGGAACGAACTTCTGTTTTTGAAAGATTTAGCTCGGTTAAGTTCGCCAAACTTTCGACTCCATCTAATTTAAACAATGAATAGTTTTCAGAGACATCTAATATTTCTAAATTTTTTAAGTTTGCTAAAAATATCAACTCACTCACAGTGGCAAGATGAACATTCAATACACGCAAATTTTTCAATCTCCGCAATGGTTTAAGATCTTTCACCATTGTATTTCCACAATTAAGTTTTGTTAAACTAACTATGTTTTGCAATGGAATTAAACTATTAATATTATCATTATTAGAACAATCTAATTCTTTAAGATTCAGTAAGTTCTCAATTCCTTTCAGACTTTCCAGATTTTTGCAATCATTGCAACGTACAGTTTCCAAGAGCTCAAATTGCGAAAGTGGTTCCAGCGATTTAATCTCATCGTTTTCGGCACAACTAATAAATTTAATTTTCACAATACGATCCAGTTGTTCATCTGTAGGATCGATATCTTTTCCTTTCAATTCTTGCTTCTGAATAATATGCTTCCACGCCGGAGTTAAGGAACTCCACCACTCGCGATTACTCATCTGCCCATAAGCTTGTGAAAAACTCCCTAATATTAATAAACAAAATACAAAGTAAATTTTTTTCATGATCATCTCTTTTATTGTTCAAAACAAATTTAAGAAAATTTAGGCGAAAAAACTATATTCTTTTTTTTAAAATTCGTAGCGTTTCGTTAACTTTTTGTAAATGTCTAAAAATGCGAACTTTGCCAAAGTTGTCGCAAGTGAATATATCGCTACTTATCAAACGTTACATATTTATAGTTTAAACTTTGGCAAAGTTTAACGGAGTATTATTCGTTGCACTCTCTGTTTTTTTTATACTTTTATTGAAAATTAAGGTGTCAAGATTTAAGCTATCCCACCTACAGTAGAGAGTTCCAAGGCAACACGTTGCCAAGTGCTGAATAAAAAAATATCCAACTTTAGAGGGGAGCCAAAAAATAAATTTAATGTGATAAAAATACAAAAAAATAAAGCTCTAAAATACTCCTTATTTCCGCTTTTACTCTTTTTATTATCAGGGATAATCCTATTTTTCAGTAGTAAAAATATTTTTTTCTGGGATACGGTTCAGTTAGCTTCTGAGCACGCGACATGGTTCTATAACAATAATTTTAAAATACTATTTTTACCCACAGCAATTGATAGTGGTCATATTCCAGTTTTTGGATGGTATTTGGCCGAATGCTGGAAAATTTTTGGAAAAACACTGATTGTTAGTCACTTTTCAATTCTTCCTTTTGTTTGGCTCACCATTATTTTTGAGTGGAAAATAGCAGAAATTTATTTTTCCGGCTTTAAACGCAATTTACTAAGTTTATTATTATTTTCAGAACCTACATTATTAGCACAATTTACGCTGGTTTCGCCTGACAATGTACTAAATGCCTTTTTTCTGATGCATTTGTGGGCTATTTTATCGCAACAAAAAAAATGGCGAATAGTGAGTGCCCTTTTTCTTGTCCTTATTTCTTTGCGTGGCGCCATTGTTTTAGGGGCTTTAGAGCTTTTCTTATTGCTCTTGTCAAAGGCAAAAAGATACTTTACTAAGGAATTTATTTATATTTTACCTGCCCTGATTTTAT
>CAYQXT010000033.1:0-15580 GCA_964421365.1 uncultured Bacteroidaceae bacterium | reverse complement strand
AGTAAGAGAGATGTAACCACCACTACTTGAATGAAAAACATCAACCAGTAGGGAGTGGTCGAAAAATCAAGAATGCTTTCCATTACAAAGGTAGAGAGCAATACAATACCTATATTGACAAAATTATTGGTAATTAGTATGGTGGCCAATACTCGTTGTGGAATATTTAATAAATTCAGCAGCGTCTGGTTTATTCTGCTTTCCTTTTCTTTTAATTTATTTATATCCACTGGCGAAAGTGAGAAAAAAGCTACTTCCGAGCCTGAAATCAGTGCCGAAATGAATAATAGTACAAACATGGAAATTATTCCTGTTACAGTACTGATACTAATGACTTTCCAAACAATAAGTGCCGCCTCAGGGTCTGCTTCCAAAGTAAAATGTATAAAGTTTAACTTGCTACCTTATGAATTAAAAAGGTAAATCATCATCGGCATCCATATTGCTAATATCAGTATAGCCTTCCTTGGATGGTGTGTTTTCTTTAACCGTTGTATTTTGTTGATTATTAGACGTTACCGATGTTCCGGTAGTGGGAGACTGAGTGGATGTTCCACCTCCTTTTGCTCCACCTAACATAATCAAATTTTCGGCATAAATATCTGTTGCATAATGTGTTTGTCCCTCTTTTTCATAGGTGCGGGTACGAAGTTTTCCTTCGATATAAACAGAATCGCCTTTGTGTAAATATTGCTCGGCTACTTTGGCCAGACCTCTCCAGAGTACAATTCGATGCCATTCGGTTTTATCAACTCTCTGACCTGAATTTTTGTCGGTATAAGATTCAGTTGTGGCTATTCTGATGTTGGCTACCACTAAATCATTTTCTAAATTGCGAACTTCAGGGTCTGCACCTAAGTTTCCTATTAACTGTACTTTGTTTAAACTTCTTGCCATTTTTAATTTAATTTTATACACAAAATTAATGATATTCTTTTTGCTATCCTATTTTTTTGTTGAAATTTTATACGAAATTTTTAAATTAGCTTGTTACTTATCTGATTTATTGCTTTTAATCTTATTTTTTTTATATAAAGCGTATTCTTGTAGATGCTAATTTTTTACCTTTGAATGGCGGCTGCAAAAAAAATATTGTATATTTAGTCAATAGCAAACTGAAAACTATACCTTGGAAAAAAATTGAAATAACTCAACTTAGTGGTCAGGAAATCCGATATCTGAAAAAAATAACCAAAAACAAATTTTTAGTTATAAATAAGTCAGGAGAATCCTTTACCTTTTACGATATGACTACCGATGGTAATTTGCTCAGTGATTTTGAAATATCCGATGCAGATTATAGTATTTTCAATAGATTTAAGAGTCCAGTATAAAAAGGTGAATTTGCATCGAAATCGGTCGGACGGTTTAATTAATCAATTGTAAGTGAGCTGTCTATTTTTACAGTTTTAATAAATCTATCCGTCCGACCGGTTTTTAGACCGAACTCATTTATTGTTACTAATGCCGTATTTTTGCAAATCAATTTTTTCGGATAAGCGGATAAAGGTTTTTAGGCGCTTACTGAGTGGCAAAACATTATTTTCGAGTGTCTTGTCGTAATCGTTTAGGCTGTATTGAAAATAATAGTTTGGAAAATGCTTATCCAGCCAATCTAAATGTTTTAGCATTGTTTTTTTGTTTTTCGACCAAAAAACAATGGCGCGTGTTTGCTTAAAACTCACATATAAAGGTTTCCCATTGAAAGGATTTGTCCATTTCAGATAGCCTTTTTTGAGGCGGTGAATAAACCAGTCGGAATAGAAAGCCGGAATGTTGGTAGAACGGCTTGCTGATACGATAACAGGTGATCGGGCTTCTATTTCGGCCTCATTTTCTATAATGATTTTTATTTTTTTCTTACTCACCGTAAAAAAAATTCAGAGACAGCACTAAGCAATGGTGAATTATTAATTGTGAATGCTATTTGTCGCTAAAAGATAGCTTATTCCCAAAATATAATATATAATTAAATAGTCAGAGTCTTACTATCATTTTGAAGTTTGATTTTATTGATCTCAGGAATTTTGTGAGCAAAATTACGTAAAAAAAACGGCAACTCTTAAAAAGAGTTAACCGTTTTTATAACCAGACGATGGTTGATGATTTTAATGCAAATCCAATCCGTTTATCATATAAATAGAATGCTCTACGGTGGGTAAAATCTCTGTCATATATTCATTTACAGCTTTTACGCTACCGGGCAGGGTATAAATTAGAGTCTCGCCAATAGTGCCGGCAACAGCGCGGCTGATAAGCACATTGGGCTTTTTCGTTCCGTATTTCACACGAATAAGCTCCATTATACCGGTAATTTCTTTGTCTAATAGCGGCTTAACTACATCTGGTGTTATGTCGCGTTTGCCAATACCGGTGCCTCCGGTGGTGAAAATCAGGTCGTATTTGTCGGATAGGGCTGATTGTATGGAAGCTTGTAAAAGTCCTTTATCATCGGGAATAACTGTTGTGTTGAAGTTATATTTGCGGTATTTTTTATCAAAATATTCGCTGGCCATTTTTTGAATAAAAGGGCCGCTTTTATCCTCGTAAATGCCTTTACTGGCGCGGTCGCTTAAGGTGATAATTTTTATTTTCAACACACGCGGAATATACTCAAATTCAGCATTAGCACTTAATGTGCCGCCCTTAATTACTTGCGCAAAAATCCCTTCTTTGGGCATCACACAATTTCCCACTTCGCGAAAAATGGCACAGTCATCGCCATGGCATTTTTTACCTATTTGGGTTACCATAAGCTCAATGCCTTCATTTATAAATCTATCCATTGGGGCTGTTTTGAAAAGTTCGAGTCCTTTTGTAGTGATATTTTCGGCAAATTCGCCAAATTTTATTTTGCGTTTGGCTTGGTGTTCAAATTTTTGAATACTCTCTATGGCTAAAAGACTTATCTGTCTGTGCCATGCTCCCGAATGTGCATCTTGTGGGATTCCTACTTCATTCAATTCTGCTTTTTCTACCGGATGTTTCACGGTTCCTTTTTTCTCCGAAATATTTACGGATAATACTTTTATTTTCATAAACATAAATTAATTACTAATTACTAATGACCATCCATTTTACATTCTTCATTTTACATTTTATATTTTTTTCGCACCTTCCTAAATTTCAATTCTTAAATTAAATTGGTTTTTGTTTTCTTAATCAGTCGGATATTTTGCATATTCATCTGTTTATCAACTGCTTTACACATGTCGTAAATAGTTAGTAGGGCTATATTTACGGCAGTTAGTGCTTCCATTTCTACGCCGGTCTTGCCTACGCATTTTGCCATTGTACGCACATAAACACCTGTATCGGTGAGTTCTGCTTTTACTTCTACTTTAGTTAGTGGCAGTGGATGACAAAGTGGTATTAATTCGCTTGTTTTTTTTGCTGCCTGAATGCCGGCAATTTCGGCGATAGTGAGTACGTCACCTTTTTTTATGAGATTTTCTTTTACCAGGCGTATGGTTTCTGCCTGTAAGTTTATTTCTCCTTCGGCAGTAGCTATACGAGTTTGGTCGGGCTTGTCGGCCACATCCACCATATTGGCTTTTCCGTTCTTATCTAAATGACTTAACATAGTTTTATTATTATTAATTACAAATTCCATTGACTACGGATTCAATAATTCACCCTTCATTTTTCCTCTTCGATTCATCCTCCCACATTGTAGAATGCACTTTTGCGTGATACTGTTCCTCTTTTGGGCTTATTTTCAATGGTTAAATCGAATGCTTTTTCTGTACCATTTGTACGCACATTGTACATCAAATCGCTGAATAAACAGGGTTTCATGCTACCATCGGAGGTGAGGCGCAAGCGGTTACATTTTTTGCAATTTCCGCCCTCGCCACCTTCAACAACTGAAAATTCGCCGGTTTCTAAGTTCATGCGGTGAATAAAACGTATCTGCAAGTCATTTTCCTTGCAGAATTTGGCCACTTCCTGTGCATTAGGCTCATTGCTCGATTTAAAAATCACACAGTTTATCTTTACTGGTTTTAATCCTACTTTCTGAGCTGCTTTTATGCCGGCAAAAACTTTATTTATGTCGCCTCCCCGAGTTGTTTCGCTGAATTTATCGGGCGAAAGGGTATCCAAACTGATGTTTACTCGCATAAGACCGGCGTCTTTAAGATCTTTGGCAAATTTTTCAAGTAAAATGCCATTTGTACTCATAGCTATATCCTCTACACCGGGAATTTTGGCTATCATACCTACTAAATCTACTATTCCGCGCCGTACAAGAGGTTCACCACCAGTCAGACGTACTTTTGTAATCCCTTTCTCTACTCCTATTTTTACTACTTCTATTATTTCCTCAAAAGAGAGGACTTTTTCGTGTGGAATTTGTTTTACTCCTTTGGCAGGCATACAATATACACACCGCAGATTACACAAATCGGTTACCGAAATACGCAAATAATTTATTTCTCTATTAAAAGGGTCTAACATTTACTAATTTTCCTTTTTTTATTTCTGTAACTTCCAAATCTATTTCCATTAATCCATCGGCATAGGTCAAACCATTGATATGAGCTGAGCCGTGATATTTCATACGTTTTACAAAATTGTTTTCAATCTGAATAGGTATAAATTCTTTTTTCCCTGCTTTTTTTCGTTTAAAATATTCTTTCAGAGGTAGTTTTACTACTAATTCCAGATAATTATGTCCCATTAGTTTGTATAAAAAGGGTATAATCAATAATTTTGTTTGAACAAAAGCAGAAACTGGATTTCCGGGGACACCAATGAAATATTTATCGGCACTACGTCCAAAAATACTACGCTTGCCAGGCTTGACATTTATTCCGTGAAAGAGGATTTCTACGCCTTCTTCTTTCAGAACATCAGGCACATAATCGAAATCGCCCATGGAAACGGCACCACTGAAAATCACTACATCACTGTATTCAATGGCTTTTTTCAGTAGTTTGTGAGTTGCTTCTTTGGTGTCGGGTGCAATACCATAGTATCTTGCCGAAATACCCATTTGCGCCAATTCTGCCTGAATAGAATAGGCATTGCTATTGCGAATCTGCGATTTTGCCGGTTTATTTTCGGGTTCTACCAACTCGCTACCGGTGGTGATAATAGCCACTTTAGGCTGGCGGTACACCTTTGGTTTTACAAGGCCTACACTGGCCAATATTGGAATATGTCGTGCCGAAATGCGGGTTCCTTTTTTTAGAACCACATCGCCGCGAAGTATGTCTTCGGCAAGATAGCAAATATTAGTTTTTGACTTATCTTTTAGATAGCGAATGTGATTTTTATCTACTTTTTCGGTGTCTTCTACCATGATAACCGTGTCTGCCCCTTTGGGCACCATGGCTCCGGTCATTATTTTGGCACATTGATTTTTGCTCACCTTTTTTTGTGGTACGCTTCCGGCTGAAATAATTTCCACTACTTCCAGTTTATTGGTTAAATCTTCGGAACGACAAGCATAGCCATCCATAGCCGATTTGTCGAAAGGAGGCATATTAACATCCGAAATAACATCTTGGGCAAGTATCCGTCCTAAGCTATCCAGAAAATTCAGCTCTTCCATATCCAACGATAGGGCATTTTCGAGCATTATCTTTTTGGCTTCTTCGAGTTTTATCATCATACAAATATTAATTTCACACTGGCAATTAAAAGGACAAAAGCTAATACGTATTTTAATCTGTAGTTATTTAGTTTACCGCTTCCTATATTCGCTCCGAGATAGCCACCAAGTACACCGGCTATAGCCCAAATCCAGATATGCGGATTGGGATCATAGTGGCTGTTCATGTGTAAACCAATTAGTCCGGCAGTAGAATTCAGAAAGATAAAAACGGCTGATATTCCGGCAGTTTCTTTTACGTTAGCCCAGTGGAAGAGGAGCAGAATCGGACTTAGAATAATTCCACCACCAATGCCAATCATGCCGCTAAAAAAGCCTAAAATAGCACCTATTAATATAGCTACCACAAAATTTGGATTTTTAGAGGCTTCATATTCGCCTTTTTTGCTGATAAGCATACGTGCTATGGCAATAATCAGGAAAACGGATAATATTATTTTGTAAATGTGTGGGTTGATAAGGATGCTTGCCCCAATAAAAGCCATTGGGATAGAACCTATTATGAAGGGCAAAAGAACTTTGAACTTAAAATGTCCATTGCGGAAATAAGCATAGAAAGAAATGGCCGAAACAAAGAGGTTAAGTGTTAATGCAGTGGATTTCATATAAATAGTGGCGATACCAAAAAGGGCCATAAGTGCTAAATAGCCACTGGCACCACCGTGCCCTACCGAGGCATACAAAAAAGCGATAATCATTAAAGTCGCAATAAAAAGAAGTTCTTGCATATTTTATTTTTGCGACTCAAAAAGAAGGATTTTAATTATGAATGGTGAATTGTTTAGGATTAATGTTGACTTGATAAGATTAATCACATTTCATTCTCCATTTTTTTGCTTCTTTCCAAGTCAAATGAATTATTCATTATCGGGAGGAACAAGCGTTTCCGCTTTATTCCCATAGGTTGCAAAGGCATTATCCGTTGATTTTAGCCTTATCAACTCGAAGTATTATTACAAAAATAGAAAAAAGAAATGAAGGTGCAAATATGTTTTTCAGCTTATTTGAGCGATAAGAATATTCCTAGTACAATAAACACTAAGATTCTGACTCAAGTTTCGCAGTATTCAATCTAGTCATTGTATGTTTATTATTATTATTATTATTATTATTATTGAGTTTAGTATAAAAAGGTGAATTTGCATCGAAATCGGTCGGATGGCTTCATTAATCAATTGTAAGTGAACTGTCTATTTTTGCAGTTTTAATAAATCTATTCGTCCAACCGGTTTTTAGACTGAACTCATTATTTATTTTTTATGTTTTTATGATCGGATATAGTTTTAATTTTAAGCTGATTATAGCCGTGATTCTAAATAGGTTTTTAATCAGCTCCTTTTTTGCCGATATTTTGTAGGGCTGGGCAAGGAGGAGTATAAGCGGAAAGCCCGCTCGTGCGCCCCTTAATAATTACTAATGCTGTTATACGAGTGTTGTTCTACAATTCCTGACTCTCGATTCCAATTATTAATTCATTATTTGGCCTTATATTAAACTTTTAATAAAGCTGTTAAAAAAAATGTTATTTCATTTTAAATTAAAGCATTACAAAAAACAGGCATATGAATTAGGATAGCGATTCGGTATTAATTATTTTCCCACTCTAGTAGTCTTTTTTCACCTTGTAGTTGGCGTATTTCGGTAACATCTTGGCTTACTTCCAGTACGCCTTTATATTCTCCTTTTTCATTGCGAATGGCATAGTATTGTATCAGAATAAATTTGCCCATCATTTGTATCCAAAAATCGGCTTTATCTTTACTACCCTTACGGAAACTTTCAACAATTTGCTCTACAATATGCACACTTTCTGGTGGATGACAATTATGAACTTTTCGTCCGATGATACTTACTGTACGGGGAAAAATGCGATGCTTGGGCGTAGAAAAGAATTTTACTTCATCATTTTCATCTACATAGGTCATATCTATGGGTAGTGTATTAAAGAGTAAAATTAATTGTTTTACACTTAATTTTCCAGTCTCCAAATTTACAAAACCATCCTTTAAATCAGTGCTTTGTGTCGATATTTCGATTTTAATATCGGGCTTGATGTATGCAAAACCAATTTCTGGGCACTGTGGCAAAAGTGCCTCTATTTCTTTATTATCAATAGTTTGTAAAATATAGGGAAATAGAATTTTGTTTTCCCGGAACATAATGGCATAGCTATCGAAAAATATCCGTCCCATGACAGCATTAAAATTAGGCAAGGGTAATTTGTCTGCTTCGAGCATTTTTATGGCATGTTTTAAATTGCCGCGTATATTGTCATGATAAGACCACATGAGTGGAATACAGCGATAATTTTCCCATGCTTTTTCCAGTACAGGGAAAAGGATATTTTCTTTTTTGGAATAATGTTTTTCAAATTCGCGTAAATCTAAAAGCTTTTTATACAGTTTGGCTTTTGCTTTTTCCGAAAAATTTTGGTTTATCTCACGCATTAGTTTTTTTATACGCTTTAGGCGTATTTCATATTCTGTGTTTTCCTGAATGAAAAGGTCTAGAAAGCTGTCTTTTTTTGGTCTAAGTGTGGGCTGTTCGTTTATTTGCTTGTAAAAAAGATTTAAAATACGATTTACACCGTTTTTTATATCATCTATCAAAAAATCTTTGCGCATGATGTTATCCACGATGGTTATTACATCGCTATAAAGCAGATTATCAATATCTTCTTGATTTGCCTTTGCTTGTTCCAGCGTATGGCTACCCTTTATTATTTCTTCTAAAAACAGGGTTAATCGCTTAATTCTTTGTTCTGTATGTTGTGTGAATTCTGACATAAAATTAGTATATATATTAACGGTTGATTGCCTATGTATTATGTGTTTATTAATTTTGCTTTATAATTTTTAATGGCTTGAGCAGTGGCTTTTCGTCCATATTCCACAAGATAATCAGCCTGATGAAAATCGAATGTTTCGGCTAAATTTATTGGAATATTTATTACTATATTGGGTTTATGAAGCTGTAGTTGTAGGTTTGCAATCCGATGAAGCATGGCCGAAGTACTTAAATCCAGTAGCTCGAGGTGTCCGGCACTGTGCTTATCAGCTTTGGGAATGTATTCGGATATTTGTTTGTATAGCGCTTTGAAATTCTGCGAAAATTGCTCTAAGTATTTATTATCAATATTTATTTTGTGATTTTGCTTTGGTTTTTCTTTTTCTACCGGATTGTTTTTTAAGGCTTTTCCTGAATAAAGATTTACAACTACGAGAATATCGCCGTATTCCCGATGTACTTGTTCTAAAGGTAATGGATTTAGCAAACCGCCATCGACTAATATGCTGTCTTTATATTGAACCGGAATAAGTACGTTGGGAATGGCTGTTGAGGCGCGTATGGCTTTATAGAAGCTTCCTTTGGTGAAAACTACGGGTTTTTGCGCCAATAGATCGGTAGCTACTGCGGCAAAGGGAATGAGCATATCTTCGATATTAATGTCAGGTATGAAATTCTGCATATATTTAAAAACCCGTTCTCCTTTAATCAGCCCTTTTTTGCTGAGGGTAAAGTCCATGAGCATAAAAATATCCCTTTTTTGCAAGTTTTTTATCCAATTGATATAGTCTTGTAATTGTCCCATGGCATAAAGTCCACCAATAACTGAGCCCATGGAGGTGCCAGCTATGGAATTAATTTTAAAACCTTGTTTTTCGAGTTCCCAAATAGCTCCTGCTTCTGCTAGACCTCTGGCGCCGCCTGCCGATAAGACTAATGCTACTTTTTTCATCCGTTTATATTTTAAGATTAATCACGTAGATAAAACATTAGAAGACATAGATTTTTGAACCAGATATCCATTTTAGAATATTTTAGTAAAAATTTTTCCAAAATTTTCTGTACCAAATAAAACTCTGCGGGTTTTAAAAACCCGTAGAGTTTTACAATCACTTCCTGCATTTATATCTTTAAAAGGGCGAATTGGGTTCTTTGGACATTTGCCAGTAAATAACTCTTTCGGTAAATGCTGGGAAACGCTTATAAAACCAGACAATTGCTCGTCCTTCGGGAGTGAGAACCAGATTATGACGACGTTGGCGAGTGGTTTTGGCAATAATTTTTGCTAATTCCTCTGCCGACATCATTTTCCTTTCATCACGAGGCGTATTTCCCTGTGCATTTCCTTGTGCATTAAGGGCTGTATTTCGTATGTTCGAGGAAGTAAATCCGGGATGTACCACCATAACATGCAGACCTGTATTCATATTCTCAACGCGAAGAGTATTCAAAAAACCATCCATAGCATGTTTTGAGGCAGCATAGCCTGTTCGTCCCGGCAAGGGGGTCAGACCAGTAATAGATGAAATTCCAATAATACTACCTTTTTGTCGTAGAATATGTGGAATAGCTGCTTTTGTGCAATAAACGGTACCCCAGAAGTTTGTTTGCATTAATTCTTCCAAAACTTTGAGGTCTAGATCCGCAAAATTAGCCCGCATTGAAATCCCTGCATTGTTTATTAGTATGTCAATTTTTCCATAACGATGCAAAGTTTGTTTTATTAAATGCTCACAATCTTCTAACTGCCTTACATCAGTAGCGATGCTGAGATAATCTGCACCAATGGTCTTGATTTGGCGCTCTGTTTCGCGTAGTTTTATGGTATTCCTGGCGGCAAGCACAAGATTTGCTCCTTGAGAAGCAAATTCGATGGCTATTGCCTTGCCAATACCGGATGAAGCACCGGTAACAATCACTATTTTTCCGCTAAATGCGCCTTCTCTATGTTTTCGTTCTGTATATCTTGTCCATACATCTGTGGGAAAATATTGCCTGAAGTTTGGGAGAGCTATTCGCTCCCGTAATTGAGGTTCGTTGATAAACCGGTTAATTTTTGTACTCATGGCTATAATTTTTTAATATAACACCTTGATCGCTTATGTTGTCGATATTCGTATTTGCTCCATAATTGCTGAATACGATTATTGTCTTCTAATTCTCTTGTGGTTTCCACATACTTTATACCATTTTTTATAGTAGTGGACATAATTTTGTTAAAAATTAGTGCGATTACCCCTTTGTTGCGGTAATCTGGCCGGACACCTATAAGAAGTAAATCGGCCAATTCATTGTTCTTTAATGCCTTAATTACGCGTAGGTAGCCAAAAGGAAATAGGCTACCTTTTGATTTTTGCATTGCTTTTGCAAGCGAAGGAGTCGATATACCAAAGCCTACTAATTCGTTCTGTTCATTAAGAATAAAAGAGCAATATTCGGGTTGTAAAATGGAGAGAAAATCATTTTTTATGTTTTCTTTTTGTGCCGGCCTTAATTGACTAAAAGCAAATAAATCTTTATAGGCCTGATTTAGTATGTCAAAAAAATCATCGGTATATTTTAAAAAGTCTTTTTTATTATTAATTTCAGCTTCCTTGAGCTTATAACGCTCGGCTATTAATTTAGCCATCTTCGGAACTTTGGGAGGTAAACTTTCGGGTACTTTTACTTGAAACTCAATCCAGTCCAATTCTTTCTCAAAACCAGCGGTTTTTAGCATCTGATCGTAATACGGATAATTGTAATGGGCAAAAGAAGTGGGCATTTCATCAAAACCCTCAACTAGAATTCCTGAGGCATCAAAAGAGGTGAAACCAAGTGGACCATGAATATAATGCATCCCTTTTTCTATGGCCCAAGCTTCGGCTTTTTTAAAAAGAGCATTTAGTACCTCTTGATCTTCGATGAAATCGAGCCAGCCAAAACGGGCTAATTTTTTATTTACTTTTTGATTGTACTGGTGGTTAATGATACCAGCCAGTCGGCCAACAATTTTTTTACCTTGATAAGCCAGCCAGTATTTTGATTCGCAAATTTCAGAGGCCGGATTTAGTTTCATATCCAGTGTTTTTATTTCAGCTTTTCTTAGTGGTGCTATATAGTATTTATTCCCTTTATATAGCTTTTCCTGAAAGCGCGTAAAGAGCATTAAATCTTTAGGATATTCAATTTCTTTTATGGTGATATTCATTTTTATTAAATTGATTTTTAAAATTTTTATAACGAAAAATAAATTATAAAACGGAATTAAATTTTGTCACTTGTATTTATGGCAAAACCTTGCATTACAATATTCATCAAATAATCAACATGTGGCCTAAATGCTTCGTATTTTCCCTGCAAATAAAAAGGGATTTCAAGCCCTTTCAAAATCATCATGAACATTTCCGAGACGATTTGTAAGTTTTCCAGAGGTCTGATTTTTTGTTCTAAAATACCAGCTTTCAGCATTTTCTCAATGGCATTTTTTTCGTAAGTATCAAAATCGCTTCTTAATTGATCCAGAAACTCAAATTGCTCGAAAAAATCAGCCCGTAATGTTTCGTGGTAATTAGCCGCTGCAAGCATTAATTGCATTCTTGTAATAATATAATCTTTTATTTTTTGTTGGCAAGCCAAATCGCTATCCACAATCTTATTTAATTCATTACGAATGTGAGAGAGCTCACGTTTCACCACTTCGCTAAAAAGATCTTCTTTGCTGGTGAAATAGTAGTAAACAGAGCCTTTGGCTTTGCGTGATGTGCGGGCTATTTCATCGATTGTGGTTTTATGGAAACCAAAGCGGGTAAAAATTCTTGTCGCTACCTGTAGTATTTTTTCTTTTGTTTTATCCACGATATTTTTAATTTCTGACTATAATAGTAAAATTGAACAAAAATACTGAAATATTGATGAAATTAAATGAAAAGAATGTTAAAAAAAAATCTGCCTTTTTTTAATAATTTTTTTAATAAGGTCTTTTTTTGTTGGAATTATGTGATTATTTTGTGATCTACTGTGAGGTAGATTGTTATTAATAGTTATATTATTGTTATAAAGTGGTGAAATCGGAATACATAAGTACTTGTAACTATGTATAACTTCTTTATAATAATGTATGAGTTTAGTATAAATCAAGGTGAATTTGCATCTAAATTGGTCGGACGGCTTCATTAATCAATTGTAAATGAGCTTTCTATTTTTACAATTTTAGTAAATCTATTCGTCCGACCGGTTTTTAGATCGAACCCATGTATTACAATTTATATCTTTGTAATTTGTCCACAATACTGAATTCCCCACAAAAAAAGGCTTAATCAGTAGTTTTCTAGCTGTTTTTTTTTATTTTTGGTCAATATAAAATATAAAATTATGGACGAAAAGACAAAACAAGCACAGCAGCAACTTGATATTGAGCTGAATGAAGAAATTGCAGAAGGTACTTATGCCAATCTGGCAGTGATTACTCACTCCTCTTCGGAATTTGTTCTCGATTTTATACGGGTAATGCCCGGTGTTCCTAAAGCACAGGTAAAATCCAGAATTATTTTAACTCCCGAACATGCCAAACGACTTTTTAGTGCTTTGGGCGATAATCTGGCAAAATTTG
The DNA here is from genome assembly GCA_964421365.1 of uncultured Bacteroidaceae bacterium. GTDB lineage: Bacteria > Bacteroidota > Bacteroidia > Bacteroidales > DYOH01 > CAYQXT01. Next base: position 2,585 of record CAYQXT010000033.1, on the reverse strand, counting down.
AAGAAAGTTATGGAAAAATAAAAGATAATCAACCGCCTGTTATTCCTCCTATGAATTTTGGCGGTCCTACGGCACAGGCATAATAGTGAAAAATAAAAAATCAGGACGAGTCATTGAAAGTGAAAGATCATAGTACAGAAATAGTAATTGGTAATTGGTAATTCATAATTAGTAATTAAAAAAACGACCTCGTAGCGTGAGCGATAGTTCACCTGCGAGTGTCATCTATGTTATGACCTAAATTGTTTTGAATAAATGAAAAAAGTAAGTATCTAATGACGATAAAGCCTCATAGCTTCTTTCTTGTGGTTTCACTGACTTTTGGGCTTGTTTTTTTAATTTTAACACCCCCTTTTCAAGTGCCCGATGAAGTAAACCATTTTTATAAAGCCTACCAAATTACTGATGGACATTGGCTGTCTGAAAAAAAAGACCATAGATTGGGAGGTTATGTGCCCAAAAGCTTTATCAAATTAGCTGCGCCATTTCTTAAACTGCGCTGGAATATGAATGCAAAAGCGGATTTTGAAACGATTCGTAAGCAATTTTTAATTTCATTGGACGAAAATGACTCCATTTTTGTCGATTTCCCTAATACGGCTCTTTATTCTCCGGTTTCTTATCTGCCGCAGGCTCTGGCTATTTTTGTTTTAAAAATGCTTAAGACACCTCCTTTATTCATTTTTTACGTTGCACGAATTTTTACATTATTTATTTGGATTGTAAGTATTTGGTTGGTTATAAAAATGAGTCCGGTATATAAATGGCTGTTCACTTTATTGGCTTTATTGCCGATGTCTGTTTTCATAAATATGTCCTTAAGCGCCGATGTAATGACAAATATTATCGCTTTTCTATTTTTAGGCAGTATTTTAAAATTTACCTTTGAAGAAAACCCGTTTCGGCAGAGGCAGTTTTTGTTGCTTGTTTTACTTACAATTCTACTTGCCTCTGCTAAGATTGCCTATACGTCTCTGATTCTGCTGTTTTTGCTTATTCCTTCGGGAAAATTTAAAAATCAGCAAAAGAAATATTTGTATTTTGCAGTATTACTGGTGATTGGCTTAATTACGACACTGATCTGGTCAGAAATAATAAACCGGCTTTACATTCCTTACCTTAATTATAATCCTTTGTACCGCGATAATATCGACTTGATAAAATGTGCGAATATACAGCGACAGATGGATTTCATTTTAAGTCATGGTGTCTATATATTTGGTGTTTTTCTGCATTCGCTTTCTCATACCTTTGATATGTATTATCAGGGCTATATCGGCACTTTTGGCTGGTTAGATGCAAAATTGCCGGTATGGCTTATAACTATTTCATACATAGTAATTTTTATAGTAGCTGCATTGGGAAACAATCCGGATAAAAAATTCTCTAATTTCCAGAAAACAGTCCTTTTTTTTAGTCTGATTTCGATAGTTGCTTTAGTCCTTTTATCGCAACATTTAACTTGGGATTGTGTTGGAGGCGACCTAATAGCCACCATACAAGGCCGATATTTTATTCCGGCATTTCCGCTTTTATTTTTGCTTTTTAGCAACCGATACAATAAATATGTTCAGACCAAGTTTATTGTCATGATTTTCTCTGTTTTTCTCTTGCTTTTTTCGGCCAAAACTATCTACGCACGTTATTATATTTCGCCTGTTTTCAAAAATATCAAAATTCGGTGCGATGCCGAAAAATTAGCTGGTGGAGCTATGTTTGAAACATCTGAGCCCGATATTTTTCTGAAAAATGGTAATACGCAGAGCAGTAACAAAGCTCGCTCTGGAAGATATTCAGCCTGTTTGACTGCTCAATCCTCATTTGGTTTTACTTATCGAATTTTTAAGGCCGCTAGGGGAGATATAATCCATATTGAAGTCTGGCGTATGGGGAAATCTGGAGGAATAGTGCTAAGTGGAGAGTCGGGAAAGGATTTTTATTTTACCAGCTCAAAAGCCGTTGAAACCGGTGCAAAGGGCTGGCAAAAATTGCAATTAGACTACACTCTACAGGCGGATATGAAAGAAAATGAAATCGGAATTTATCTCTATAATAATAAGGATACAAGTTATTTTGATGATTTTTATATTCTTATTCAGGAACAAGAATAAGTAGGATTTTGGATTTTGGATTCGGGAATTGTAGAATATTGCTCGTAGCATATCCGTCCGACCGATTAAGCGGTCGGACGGATAAAGATAAAGTAACAATTTTTAATGCGGCTTAACTTATTCCTTTTGTCGAAATCCTTTGGATAGGATAATAAAATTCACTAATTTGCTACCGAAAGAGTGGCATCAATCTACCGGATTGGAGTAATATGTTTTTTGTGTTGATGATGATTGGTAGTGAATTAGGAAATAATATAATGGTAGATTGGCGCAATGCGCAAAGACAGATATTGTGTGCAACTAAAATTAGCAAAGCAAGTATCTTAATAATAGAAATGAAACAAAACAAAAAATACTAATGAGTGAAAACCAAAAGAAACAACTTGAACAGCAACTTTGGAATATAGCCAACGAGTTGAGAGGTAAAATGAATGCCGATGAATTCCGAGATTACATACTCGGATTTATTTTTTA
>CAYQXT010000032.1:0-15582 GCA_964421365.1 uncultured Bacteroidaceae bacterium | reverse complement strand
CCTGTGCCCCCTATGACCAGATTTTCATTTTAGTAAATACCCCCAAATATGGTGGGGGGGGAATTTACAATTATTACAATCTTTGTTCTGCCGACCATGAGCAATCCAAGCAAGTATTTTCGCACGAATTTGGACATGGTTTTGCAGCTTTGGCCGATGAATATCCTTATGGTTCAGACTCAGCCAAAGCACTTTACGACATGAACATAGAACTTTGGCAGCCCAATATTACCAATCTTGTAGATTTCGACAAAAAATGGAAAGATTTATGCGACAAAGTACCCATTCCTACTCCCGAAACGCCCGAATATGCACATAAAATAGGTGCTTTTGAAGGAGCCGGATATGTAAAACACAAAGTATATCGCCCCATGCAGGATTGCAAAATGCGCTCGAATAATACCGATAAATTCTGCCCTGTTTGCCAGCGAACCATAATCCGTGTGCTCAATTATTATATTCAATAAAAAATATGGAAATCTTTATCTCTGAAATCACAAGAAACAGAATAATACAAAAATGTCGTCTATAAAATCACTAAAAATTATGAAAAAAATCAGTTACTTACAATTCACTATCTTAATGGGCTTACTGTTTTTTCTATCGAACTGCAATTCAAGTAAAAAGCTCCTCGAGAGTGGTCAGTATTCACTTGCCGTAGAAAAATCGGCGAGAAGATTACAGCACGATAGAGACAATGAGAAACAAATTGCTATTTTAATAAAAGCTTATCCAGCCGCTAATGACAAAAATATCTCGCAGATAAACTTTCTGAACAAAGAGGGGCGAGCAGACCGCTGGGAAAAGATATATAGCAATTATGCCGCATTGGTAAAACGTCAGAATCTGGTAAAAACGGTTACTCCACTAAAGTATAAAAGTCGCTTAGTCAAATTCGATCAACATGATTATACTGACGAAATGATTGAAGCCAAAAAAAATGCAGCCGAATTTTATTATACTAATGCCAAAATGCTAATGCAGCAAAACAAAAAAACAGCCTATCGGCAGGCTTATAATGAATTTTTAAAAGTAAAGCGATACAATGCCCCCGAATATTCTGATTTAGCTAAACTGATAGACGAAGCCTATAATAAAGGCCTAACTAAAGTGGTAGTAGCCGTTGAAAACCGTTCTCAATTACGTTTACCCACTGATTTTTATTCGGATATTACTGCCCTTGACTATGACCAGTTAAATGGAAAGTGGAAAAAATTCATCCCACGTATAGACCGTTATTCCATTACCAATTACGATTATACCGCTAAAATTATTATCAGAGGTTTCCGCTTCTCGCCCGAAAGAGAAACAGAAAAAAGCCATACCGAAACAAGAAAAATACGCGATGGTTTTACTTATGAATACGATGCTCGTGGAAACGTAAAAAAAGACTCACTCGGCAACGACATCAAAAATATAAAATATAAAACAATCTCATGTAATGTGGTGGAAGTTACCCAACAAAAACATTTGAATTTAGATGCCTCCTTAGAAGTCTCCTCCAATGGCATTCGTAAATTACTAAGAAGCTATCCCCTACCAGCAGCAGGTGATTTTGTAAATAATTACTATAAAATCTATGGCGACAGGCAGGCTTTGACCCCCGAAACACTAAAAAGAATAGGAGGCAAAAGATTAGCCTTTCCTACGGATATGCAGATGATACACGATGCCGTTCCTATTATTCGAGCAGATATAGCGAGAAATTTAAACCAAGTTAAAAGTGCAATTCGATAAGTAAACTAAATTCACAGCATCTTTAAGCCTCTGGTTTGGCAAAAGCCCGAGGCTATATTTTAATCTCTAATTTTAAAAGATTACCTTTACCCGCTTAAATGTAATACAAATCAGATGCCCAAATATACAGAGACAAAAAAAGCACAGGAAAAAGCCGTATTAGTTGGTATAATTACTAAAAATCAGGACGAAAAAAAAGCAAAAGAATATCTTGATGAGCTTAGGTTTTTAACCGAAACAGCCGGTGCAATTCCACTTAAACAATTTACACAAAAATTAGAGAGTTCTAATCCGAAAACCTTTATAGGAAAAGGAAAATTGGAAGAAATAAAAGAATATTGTGAGGCAATGGAGATTGATATTGTGATTTTTGATGATGAATTAACGCCCTCACAGTTAAGAAACTTAGAAAGAGAATTAGACTGTAGAATTTTAGACCGTACCAATTTAATTTTAGATATTTTTGCGAGCCGTGCTCAAACGGCTCATGCCAAAACACAGGTAGAATTGGCTCAGCTACAATATATTTTGCCCCGCCTGACTCGAATGTGGACACACTTAGAGCGCCAGCGTGGGGGAATTGGACTCCGCGGTCCCGGGGAAACAGAAATAGAAACCGACCGCCGGATTATTCGCGATAAAATTTTTCGCCTGAAAAAAGAGCTAATAAAAATAGACAAGCAAATGGCTGTTCAGCGTAAAAATCGTGGGCAACTTATTCGTGTAGCTCTTGTGGGTTATACGAATGTAGGTAAATCTACCATAATGAATATGCTGAGTAAATCGGATGTTTTTGCCGAGAATAAACTCTTTGCCACTTTAGATACCACTGTCCGCAAAGTGGTGATAGAGAACCTACCTTTTTTACTTTCCGATACCGTAGGTTTTATCCGCAAATTACCCCACCATTTAATAGAGTCCTTTAAATCTACGCTCGATGAAGTACGCGAAGCAGACTTACTTATTCACATAGCCGATATTTCGCATTCTAATTTTGAAGACCATATTCTAACTGTTCGCAATACGCTAAAAGACTTAAATGCCTTAGATAAGCCTGTAATTCAAATTTTTAATAAAATTGATGCATTTACTTACGACAAGAAAGAAGAAGACGATTTAAGCCCACATACACAAAAAAATAAAAGTCTCGAAGATTGGCAAAACACCTATATGGCTAAAGAAAATCAGTCGGTAATATTTATCTCTGCCAAAAAGAAACAAAACATAGAAGCTTTTAAGAAATTATTATACAGCGAAGTGGCAAAAATACACAAAATACGCTATCCCTATAACAATTTTTTATACTAATCAATTATGAAGAGTATTTTTTTTTACTAATCTTTCTACCCAAACAAATTTTATTTTAGAACGCAATAATGCGACTAAAATTTATTTGGATTGTTCTTTTTGCGATGGGCAATCTATTGAAAATAATATCCAAATGGTGAATTATGGGGTCAACCATTATGATGCAGATATATATGTATTTGTTCTGCACGAGGATGCAGAGAGTGGAGGCTAATGAGAAAGTTGGGTTTTCTCCATAAATGCAAGTACTTATTTAAACCCCGAAAGTTCTTATAAATACACCCACTGGAGGTCAAGCTTTAATATAGACAGAGTAACAGAGGCCAGGAAAGTAAACATTAATAGAAGAACTTCACAAAATGCATCAAAATATATAATTTCTAATACAGATACGGTTAGTTCCCAAACCAATGGGGGAGTATAAACCTATCGCTAAGCAGCTCTAATTTTGTCCTCGATTTTAGTAAAAATCGCTTCACTTCAAATCAGAGTTTTTAGTATAGAATTATTAAAATATTGTCAATCAGCATGTCTGAAGGAGCTTCACTTATTCACGATCAACTGAGCTTGCCCAATGGAGGAGCATCTACCAAAAGTATTCTTTTGCAGCAGCAGCAGCCTACTAGCCAATATAGCTATCATACTTTCTTTTCTATTCGCTAGACCTTTGGCTCTATCTACAATGATGTAGTAAATCCTCGCTTTAATGATGGAGGAGAAACTTATTATTTTTTTAATTAAAAGCAATACTGATTAAATTAAATCGTATTAAATTATATGACTGAAGTTTCACAGGATATAAAATACTCTTTCAGAACACAAATTTAAATAATTTTTTCTAAAAATAAAGATGATATATGAATATTTCCAAATGGCTTTTTATTCTCAATCCTATATGATTAGCTCAAGCATAAATGCCGGAGTTAAAATGCAGCCCAGCCCAAAATGCTGCAATCAAACCTACTATTTCCGATATATGAAAAAATAGTGCATCGAGAGAGTCTATAATTACATCGCTTTTATCTATCTACCATAAATTTAACGGCATAAATACCATTGCTAATCATGTCAGCCCTTGATAAACACCCTGATATATTTATTTGTATATTATATTTTGGCAAAGATTCTCTTTTTTATCAACAAACAGAATTCACCATTCATAATTACTAATTCACCCTTACTTACCATTTCTTATCGTTTCGTTAGTGGCCAATTTTATAGGCTAACTGAAATCGAAACCAGTCATAGCCGTCTGCTGTGGCCGGATAAAAATTGCCTGGACGAAAGTTTTCGTAAATAAAATGCCCCGACCAGTTTTTGTCGATGTGGTATTTTACTTTAAGAATAAAAAGCTCGCCTCGATTTAGGCCCGTTCCGCTGCAAAAATCCGAAAGATTATCCTCTAAAGCCCAGAGATAATAGTAGGAAGTGATAAAAGTCACATTTTTTGATAATCTACCCTTGAAAATAGCATTTAGCGATGCCATATTTGTCCAATAGGCCACTTTCCCTTTATTCTCAAGAATTTGCGTGTAAATATAGGATTCGCTCCATTTTGGCCAACGACTCCAGAGCGGATTCCATGCTTCGTAGGCTGCGGTGGCCGGATTATCGCCACTCAGGTAGATAGCACCAATACTAAAACTCTGCAAAACAGGTAAATATTTTTTGAAAAGGTAATCTAGATGCGCATATCCACCGCCCGATTTGTGTGCAGAACCGGCAGTTTTGCCTGCTTGTAATGCTGCTTCGCCAGCAATACTAAAATGCTGAAATAAAGGGGTTTGCAATCTTACTCCGCTAGTATTAATCATACTTTGCTTGGTATATTTATCATTTCTATAGTTTTGTTTATAAAAATAGTATAAACTTAGTTTTGAGTTTTTGAAATTGGTACGATAATATAATCCTGCCCCTGTATTTGCCTGTTCTTCTAAATTCTGTGACGGTGTATTTTCGTTTATTCGAGGTAGTAAATTGTCTGTTTGGGGAATATAAGAGGCAAAGGCAGTGAGCGTGTTTTTGGAATTAAAACGATAATCTGCACGTAGGGCATTAAAATAGGCTGAACGCGAGCCGGTTAATGGTTGACCGTCTAAGCAAATAAAACCTTCGTCGAGCATGATATTTTGTCGCCCCAGGGTTAAACTCAGATGTGAACCGGCTATATCTCTTAGCTTTATATAAAGCTGATCGAAGTATATTTCTCCAAAGTTGGACTCCTTAACTTTAGGCGAAAGCCATATTCTGCTTTCGTTACCCAATACGGCTTTTAGCTCCATGTGCTTATTCAGCGCATAATTTACTCCGAATTTACTGATATAACGTGCAAAAGTCCAATTTTCAGAACTATTGTTCAGCGTAATGGCATTATTGAAAGCAGTTAATCGTATCTTTTCTGAAAAGGAGAGCTTTATTTTTGTTTTTTGATCTTGTGCCGTTAACCAATTAATAAACAACATATTAAATAATGATATAAGTATCAGTTTCTTCATTTTTCCTTCATTATATTTGCGCGGCAAAAGTAATTTATTCTTTAGATTTTTTTTGAAAAATTGATTATTTTTATTTTTTTCGTACCTTTGATTAATAGAGAGCCTTCATCGTTCGGTGTTTTTTTTAATAATTATAATATGAGAAAATTTATTTTTCTGTTCCTTTCATTTATAAGTACAAGTCTTTTTTGTCAGAATTTTTCAGTAAATGTCAAATCGGGAATTTCCTTCCCCATGTTGAGGCAAATGCAGGGTAGCAGCACAGATAATAAGCTAATTTATGTGAGCTATGCCAAAGGATGGGCTTCGGAAGTGGAATTTGAAAAACGAATAGTAAAAAATATCTGGCTAACGGTAGATGCCGGTTATTTACTAGGAAGCAAGCAAGTTACCGATAAACTTTTGGGTATCACAGAATATTATTCCGAACAATTTAGAAGTATTATTTCGGTGAAATTTGTAGAGGGATTTAAGAAATTCAGTTTTTTCACGCAAGTAGGAACCGTCATCCCCCTAAAAACACAATTTTACCGCACGCTAAAACGAGATACAAAAAATTATTATACACTTATAAAGGGCTACACTTCTGCCGGAATGGCAGCTACACTTGGTTTCAATTATTATTTATCCTCTAATTTTTATCTTGCCTACGAAATGCAACTTCTCGGACAGCGAATACGCGTAAAGGAGCTTGATTTAGATGGAAATACAATTATTTATCAGCGTAATCAGACTTACGAATTGCCGTTTAGTAGCCTGAATACCCAGCTTGTATTAAGGTATGTCTGGTAAGCCTTCCTCTGCTTGCTTTTTAAAATCACCACGCAAAGTACGAAAGTGTTTGCGGGCTTCTTGTGTAAAAAGGCTGTCGGGATGGTCAAGCATAAGCTGTTTGTAATAGCTCATGGCCGTTTTTATATCTCCTTGTTTTTCATATAATTGAGCTAAAGCATATAAGGCATTATCGGCGAGAATACTATACGGATATTCTTTAATTAGTTGCTTATAATTATTCGTTGCCAAACTATCGCGATTTTCTTTACGATAGATTTGGGCTTTTTTGTAATATACATCATCGATAATATTGTGCTGCGGATAGGCTTTTAAGAGGCTGTCTAAGCTAGTAAGAGCCAAAGAATCTTTGTTTTGTGCCAGCAGCAAATCGGCGTGAGCATATATTTTAAGGGGTTTGGAAACGGTGTCTTCGTTGAGGTTATCGCTAATAAGCAACGATAGTTCGGCAGCATCGTTGGCAATGAGCTTGCTGGTAGAGGCTTTGAGAACATCTAATTGAGCTTTTGCCCATTGAAATTTACCAGTATAGTAGGCTACTTTGGCCTTTTTGAAGCGGGCGCGGTGTCCATAGGGATTTTCGCTATTGGCTTTTTCTACTTGTCCGTAGGTAAGTACGGCTTCCCATACATCGCCAGTGAGCAACTGAATGTCGCCAAGCTCCAACTTGCAGATAGCCTGCATAGTATAGGGCAGGTTGCGAATATTCAGCGCCTTTTTGAGTAGCTTCATGGCTTCGGGGGCTTTATTGAGATAGAAAGCCTGAAGGTGGGCTAAATCTCTGATAATCTTTATGGTAAGTTTGTTAAGGCCAAATTCGTTGATCGTGTTTACATATTCTCTTTCTACCTGATTAATAGCTACTTCGGAACGTATTTTGCTTGTACTGATTTCTTGATAATAGGTATTGAGTAAACCAAGTCTTGCATTTTGGTAGTTGGCTCTATCGGCATTTTTGATGGCATAATTGTAGGCTTTTTGGGCTAATTCGTATTCTTTATTATTCAAGGCCAAGTGGGCTAATTGCAGAATGCGTTTTGAGTTTTCGCCGAGACGTTTATCCAATGCTTTTGCCTGAATAAAGGCTGCGGAATAGTTTTTCTCTTGCAGATAGAGCCACAGAAGCATATCATTGTACACGGGGAGATTCATAAACTTTTGTGTTCGTTTTATTAGGCTACTTTTTAGGAGCTTAATAAAATCTTTATCGTGCAGATTAAACACAAAATATTGTAAATGTATTTTTACGTTTTTAATCTCTGAGGGACTTTCGTAGAGCACTTCCATGTATTCGTTAATCATTTTTGCATAGTTCTTTTGTGCCGAATAGACATTGGCTAACTCGTAGTGAAATTTCAGTCCTTTGAGTGTTTTGCGAGCCCGAAGATATACTTTTTCGGCATATCCGTATTCCTGATTGCTCATAAAGGCATTGGCCAAACGATTTATGGCGTTGCGGTCGCGCGAGACGCGTGATATAGCTTTATCGTAGTATTTCTGTGCGGTAGGATAATCGTCCTGCACCTGATACAAATTGCCCATTTGTACGAGGTAGCTGAGTTCGAAAGGCTTCTGCCTGATTTGTTTTTTCAGTACTTTTTGTGCTGTTTTATACTCTTTTAGTTTCACTAAGGAACGGATATAATAATCAAAATAAAAGCCGGTATGGCTTTTGAAAAAAAGCTGTTTAAACATATCGCTTGCCTGTTCGTATTTTTTGTCGTTATAATACTGCATGGCCAATTGTGTATCGGATGTCTTTTGTGCCATCAGATTATAGCCCGTTGTTATAAGGAAAAGGAAAATGACTATTTTTTGCATTTGTTTCTATTATTATTTTTTATTCTTTAAGCATAATTCCGGCTACTTGTCGTCCGCTTGTTTTGTCTCTGCGGGCGGAGTAGAACCATTCCGAATGTTCGTAAGTACATAAATCGGATATTTCGATATTATCGGGATTGATTCCGGCCTGATAGAGCAAAAACAGATTGGTATTGATTAAATCGAAATGGAATCGTCCTGTTTTAGGATTTTGCACCATAAAGGGTTCGTCTATTCCAAATTGAGCGAATACTTTTGAAACTACTTCCTCGCCGATTTTGTAATATTTTACACTGATTCCTGCGCCCATAGCGACATGAATATCTGTTGGCTGAGAGCTGAAATTTTCTTGCATCATTTCTATGGTTTTAGCGGCAATATTGGCCAGAGTGCCTTTCCATCCGGCATGAGCTACGGCTATTACTTTGTTTTCTGCATCGTAGAACAGCAGCGGCAGACAATCGGCTCCAAATACCCAGAGGCAAATTCCATATTCATTAGTAATCATGGCATCACAATCGGAAATGGCCTCATTTTTTGAATAAAAACCACTACCGGCATCTGATTTATCGACAATTTGCACATTTATGTCATGTATCTGATTTTGAGCAACAACATTCTCTGGTGCAAAACCCAGCGTTTGGGCAAATTTCTGCCTGTTAGTCAAAACATCGGCCTCATCGTCTGTACCAAAGCCGAGATTAAGGGCATCAAAGGGTACCAGGCTCTGGCCTCCCACACGGGTAGACTGAAAATGCAATATTTCGGACTGTTTGCTCAAAAACTCAAACTCAAACCAAAGAATATTATTTTTTGTTTTTTTTATCATTTTCTTATAAACAATAGGCCACCCGAATGTGCAAGCACGCTTGGAGTCGAATAATTACGATGCTAAACTTGCATTAACGATACTCGAATATCCCTCAATAAATGACGATCGAAGATTGGCTGCCGCCTACGCTTCGAGGTTGAAAAACAAAATTAAAAATTTTAATCTTGCTCACAAATTCGTATCATAGCTATATCGTCATAATGTAGTAAGTTCTTTTTGTTTTTCAAAATATTTATGCTGCGGGCTAATTTAGCCTGACTATTCTTAAGCTTATCCGATTTCAACAGAAGTTCATAGGCATCTTCGTTCGGTTTGCTTTCATAATTTTTTGCATCAGCCCGATAAAAGCTCAATAATCCATCGGTAGAAATAACGAAATTCTTTGTTTCCGAAAAAGAATATCGTTGAGCAGAGTTTGTCCACCAGATTTCAAATATTTTTGTATCTAGCAATTCAGGTAAATGATAAGCCAGATAATCCGGTTTATTTTGCTGGTCAATATTAATCAATTCGTTGTCTGCCACGATAATGCCATCGCCTATGGCAAGCACTTCTGTTTGCTTGTTTTTAGTATCCATAATGGCGATAATCACGGTTGAGAGTTGTTCTTCGAGCGGCAATTTAATGAGCTGAGATAGTTCATAGAACTCACGCAATAATTGCTGGGTTACATTTTTTAACGCAAACTCAAGGGATATGTCTATTTCAATCTCTGGGAATATTTTACGCAATAATTTTCCCAATAGTGCTGAAGCAAAATAGGACTCTTTACCACCACTACAGCCATCCAAAACAGCAGAAAAGAAATAATTTTCTTCTTGCAAATGCAGCAGATAATCTTCGCAATGATTTTCGTGCGCAGTACCTCGCTTTAATAAGGTATATACCTTAGTCATTCTAAATGAAATTTAAAGGATTGTTGAATTTAGAAATAATTTTATCTTTTAACCTGAGCTTCAGGGTATTTGGAATATTACCACTCATCCTCAGAGCATAATGCGCAAGTAAGCGAACTTTCCGTTTGGGATGAGTCAAAACAAAATCATTCAAAGTTTTGAGTAAAGCAAATTGTTTAGCACCATTTCCATCGTCTAGCCAATCGGCAAGATAATAGAGTGCAAAGTATTGAATCGTTTCGATGTTACTATGTATATTCTCTGCCAGTACTTTTATAATATCCCCGGCAAAGGGATAATTGACTTTTTCCATCAGACTGATGTCTTCCAAAACCCGGAGTATTTCCTTTGCTTGGAAACTATTCTTGGCATCTGCAAATGCACGTTTGAACTCTTCTGCGAAAAAATCACCCCATTTTTCTGGATCATCGCTTAAGGCCTCATATATCACTTCTATACCAGACATATCAAACTGCGGATAATGATTGCGTACATCTTCAATGAATTGCGGCTTATCCTTTAGCGCTAAATCCCTAATTTCTTTGAGGATATTTTCTTCTTCCGACTCCGAAAAATCATAAAAATTCACTATTTTTTGTTTTATATCTTCTATCAACATAAGATTTAGTCGTTTAATATTTAATGCTAACAAATTTACAATAAATTTATGACTATACGCAGTTAAAGTTTGCTTAACATTGAATCGACTCCTAAGCCAAACAGCAATTTTGCTCAACAAAAATTATTCATGTTCATTCGTATAATTCGTAGATAAAAAATATTTATCAAACTTTATGGACAGATACTAATTAACATGACACCGATTCGGTATAAAATCAAAAATCAGGCGGAGCAAAACCAGTTCCAGAGGCGGTAGATGATATGGACTGCGAGATGAAACCTATCATTTTGCGCAGTTCTTTGCCGCTTGTGCCGACTTTGGCCAAGAAATCAAAACCCATTTCTTTTCGGGTGTCATCGAAGCCATCTAAATCACCCAAACCGAACAATATACTGGTGAATGAGAAAGCAGAACGTTCGTCTTTGCGTAAGTTATCTAAGGTGAATTTTATCTCGTGGGCATTATGCTTAGAGCTATTGTCCCAGCCATCGGTGAGTACAAAAATCAGCGTTTTTGTGTCAATACCTGTGTTCTCGAGGTTTTCGCGGTATTGTATGGCATTTTGCAAGCCTTGATATACGGCATCGTAAAGGGCGGTCATTCCTTTGATTTTTTTAGAAAAATCCATAACTGGAATATTACGTATGGGCTGAAATCCGAGCGTAGGATAGACTTTGCTATTGAATTCAATAACCGACACAAAGAGCTTTTCGGCAATATGCGATTTTTGCAGCGTTTTGGTAAAGTCGTTGAACGCTTGGTTCAAGTCTTTCACAAAACTACTGATCGATGGAGAAGTGTCGACTACAAAAACAGCGTTAATCGTTTCATCTGTGTCGATGTCTTCGGGGTTAAAATTTCCGAAATCTAAATTAAAATTTATATCTTTGTAATTCATAACATTTTTTTTTTAAAGGTTAAACATTTTTCAATTACTCGAAAAGCAGCTTCGACCTTGCTTTTCGAGTTTTTTTTATACAGAATCAGTATTCTTTTCGTTATTTTGATAGCAATTGAGTACTAAACTAATTTATCTTTTGTAGTAGTAAAACGTACGCCCATTTGTCTGGCTTTTTCGTAAATAGGATCGCCAAGGGTTTCAAAGCCGGTAACATTAGACATAGCATCGGTGATGACGAGGAATTTGGGTGCCAGCCCGGGGGCTTCGTCCAGTACTTGCTTCAGGCTATTTGCTACGCAATGTGATTTTGCTTCGCCGGCAAGATAGACGTTTTGATAAGCTTCGAGGGTTTTTATCAATCCGTGATTTAGCTGTGTTTCTGGGCGCGAGGCATCGGGAATATTAGCCCTGAAAGCTCCGAAATGCTCGGTAAAGGGGAAAGTTCCCTTGGCTACGGTCTGGTAAAATCTACCTTTTTCTGTCCATTTTACAATGGCGTTTAAAAGAGGCTTATAAACAGCCGCACCTTCTGAACCTATAATACAATGCATTGGCCAAATTACGTGCGGATATTCGCCTTGGGTCTCTAATTCTTTGAGGTAATTGAGGCAGCGTTGGGGGTCGAAACGGGGTATCCAAACACCTGTTTCTACGTCTTTTGAGGTAATTTGAGTAAAAGACGCGGGATAGTTTCCGTTTTTGTCCATCCAAAATTGAGGGTGCGAAATGTCGTTGGGCTGGTGCGAGTCGATGGTCATTCCGATAAAATCGAGTTCTTTGGAATGTTTTTCTATCCATACAGATAGTCGCTGCATATCTTCGGCTGCTCCGTTTACATAAAGGCTTCCTTTATTATTTCCGTTTCGATCGCCGGGATTACAGAAATCGTTTTGCGGGTCGATAATTAATAGTGCATTCTTTTTCATGATTTTTATTTTTTTAGGTTAATATACGATTTAAAATTCAAAATTTACTCCTTTTCGGCTTAGTTCTTCGTATTTTGCTTTGTTGAATTGGTAGAGTGTGGCTCGACGTCCTTTTGTGGATTTTTGTAGCTTTTCATTTTCAATTAAAAGTTCGCTTTTCAGGATTCGACGTCTGAAGTTGCGTTTGTCTAAAGTGAGCTCGAGAATGGCTTCGTAGAGATTTTGTAGTTCTACGAGTGTAAACAACTCGGGTAAAAGCTCAAAACCAATGGGTTGATATTTTATTTTGCCTTTTAAACGATAGAAAGCCATTCGTACAATTTTCTCGTGGTCGAAAGCTAAGGATGGCAAATCTCTGATAGCAAACCATTGGGTATGTGCAGCATCATCCCCTGCCTCTGGATTAAAATCTTTTAGATTGACTAAGGCGAAATAGGCAATGGATACAACTCGTCCACGTGGGTCTCTTTGGGGGGCACTAAAGGTATAGAGTTGTTCCATATAAAGTTCCATGAGGCCTGTTTCTTCGCGAAGTTCACGAATGGCTGCTTCTTCGGCCGCCTCTTCTATGCGAACGAAACCACCGGGTAGTGCCCAGCTGCCTTTATATGGTTCTATGCCACGCTCTATTAGCAGTAAGTTAAGTTCTATACCATCGAAACCGAAAATAACGCAATCTACCGTTAAGGCTGGTCGAGGATATTTGTAACAATAATTATTTTTTATTTCCATAATTTTTATTATTAGTGTTATTTTGACACAAACATAAACCTTTTATTTTAAACAACAAAATAATTAGTGTAAATACTACACTATTAACAAAGATATAACAAATAATAAGGGAGGGGGCTAATTTATTATGATATATAAGTTTTTTATCAAATTTTCTTATTGTAGCCTTATGGTTATCCTAAGTACTAATTAGTGTCTGTCTATAAAGTCCAATAATTTTTCTAGCTTCAGACATGATTAGCAAAGGCATTTATGTCGTTGTATTGATGGAAGACAGATAAAAAAAACGATACAATCATTCGCTCATTACTGCACTGTTCTTTCATGCATCAGAAAAAGTAAATTTTGAAAAAAGGCAAAAGGGAAAACAAGGGTAATTTTGCTCCGCTGCATGAAAATTTTGTACTTTTATTAGCTTGTAATTGCAGCGTTTTTGGCTGTGCTGTATTTAAATTCCGGCATAAATATAGGAGTGAATCATACCGGAATAAAAATTAAATACCATTATAAGTCATTTATCTGTCATCTTGATTTCCTTAAAAATTGGTTATCATAAGTGCGCTGAAAAGGTAGGCAAATATGTTTTTCACGATACTCTTTTAGTTGAAAGTAGCTATTAAATCCACAGGCGGAAAAAATTTTTTCGGCAAAAGGGTATAAGAAACCGGCCGGATAAACAGAGAGATACTCAACATTCTGAATTATAATTTTCTCCAGACTACAAACAATTATTTGGGCCTTACTTTTTTCTATTGCTTTTATATCCAAAGCATGATTTATTACTATTTCTACTTCTGATACCGGCTGTGAATGGACAATCAACCAGAATTGTTTGTTTTTTATCTGTTTAAGTATTTGTTTTTGTGTGCTATTTAAAGGAATTTTGGGGTAATGCAGAATAAAATTTTGTAAGTTTCCTTGCTGCGAAATATCCTGTAGGTGCTGTGATTCTATTTTTTCCAACAAATAGATTTTCTCAAATTCAGGTAGCCTTTCTATGTAATTCTCTTTGTAGAATTTCCATTTTAGTATTCTCGCAATATAATAAATAACTGTGTTTAACGACAGTGAATTCAATTCGCCCACTATTCCGCAAGGGAAAGTGTCCACAAAAAGTTCTTTGATTTGCTTTTGGATGATGATTTCCTGCAAAAAGTCTTGTAGAGCTTTTGGATTTTTGCGCATTTCTTTTGGAAGAACGACTATCTCTTTAAAAAGCAAATTATCAGGCAGATAATCAATTGAGCAGACTAAAATAACCTGCCTGAAATCTATAGCTAATGAGAACACAACAGCCTGAGCTCGTGTGATGTGTCCTAATCCGCTACCGGGGGCATAATAGAGAATTTTCTGCACCTTCTATCGTCCTATACGTAGCAATTCTGCAATGATAATAATCTGCTGCTCGCGGGGAATTTTATTGCAAAGTAAAAGCCCAAAGGAATAGCGAAATGCTATATTTTTAATCGAAAATCCATTCCCGGCACTTTCTACCACAATTTTTTGAGCCTCTGGTTTATATTTCACTTTTCCCAATTCATTTTCCTGCTCGTCTACTTTGGCACGCCCATCTTCCTTGAGTTTTATCTGATAGGGATTCTGATTTTCTTCGTTGTCGCTGATTTTTATTTTCTCGGGATAAAGCTTTATTTTCCATAGTAATTGGGCGCTTGGCGTTCGTAATTTAAATGCTTCGGCTTTGTGCTTCACTTCATAGGTCTCTACGCCATTGTGGTAATATTTGCGTTTATCGCCCCTCATTCGAGAGCTGAAATTTTCACCGCCAAAATTGATACTTATCTCGCCAGAAGCTATGGTAATTTGTGCTATTTCACTGCCTTGTTCCTGAATGCTGTATGTTTGCCGATCGGAAGAAGAGATTTCTAAAGCATTCGATTTGCTTGTTTTTACCGTTTTTTGATTTTGTTCAGGCACTGTATTCTCGCGATGCTGATTGCCTCCGCAAGAAATTAGGAATAAAAGACTAAGGAATAATACTGAATTTTTCATCCGTTTATATTTTAAGATTAACCACATAATCAAATAGATAAAAAGAATAAAATTTTTGAACAATATAAGTCATTTTAGTGTATTTTAGTAAAAAAAAATTTAAGAAACCACATAGACACATAAAAAATCATAGATTTTGGGGCTAAAAGATATTTTGAGTACATATAGTAAAATTCTTCCTTGAGTTTCCTCAAAAATCTTCAAAAAGCAATTCCAACTGATTTTTCGGTATTTCAGATGGCTTTTTAGTGATATATTCTATGCCGTATTTATTACTGTAAAGGTAATTGTAAATTCCGTCAGCCATTGCATAATTGTAAAAAACAGGTATTCCAAAAAATCTTTTTGACATGAAAAATATCTTTTCAAAAATCATTTTCAATTTAAGGTTTTTTCCGACATAAACGGAGGTGAAATAAGCTATTGCAAAAACTAAAACAACTATATTTCTGATGCCAATATAACTTCTTACTCTCACATCTTCAAGATTATAGCTTTGTTTTATATATC
>CAYQXT010000031.1:0-16177 GCA_964421365.1 uncultured Bacteroidaceae bacterium | reverse complement strand
TTCATTCGGAATATGATAAATCTGAGTTTCAGGAACATTCGATTCTCTCTATATCCCAAAAAAATGTAGTATTTTTGGATACAGAGGCCATAAAAAAACAGGAATTAAAAGAGAATATTAGTTATATAGAAATAAATTCATTTCTAAGTCCTTATGTAGAGCCTGAAAATTTTGAAGTCTATCTAAAGTCAATTGGCGTAAAATTATCTGATTTAAGAAAGACTAAAGAGGGTAAAATTGTTTACTACGAGAATGGAGTTCTGAAAGAATTTATTTTAGATACCAAACGGCACATTCGTTTTGATGCTCAAGGAAAATATGATTTCTCCGGTTCTTATGGAGCAAACCTGTTAGATGAAGTTGAAAATTATGCTCGGGTAGCTGCCCAAATAGCCAAAAACTATGATTTCGATGTCATTCATGCTCACGACTGGCTAACCTATCTCGCGGGTGTTGAGGCAAAAAAAGTTTCCGGTAAGCCTCTCGTAATACATGTTCATGCCACAGAATTTGACCGTAGTGGTGAAAATGTAAATCAATTGGTTTATGATATTGAACGCTATGGAATAGAAAATGCCGATAAAATAATTACGGTAAGTAATCTCACAAAAAATATTGTCATTCAGCGCTATGATGCCAATCCTGACAAAATAAATACAGTATACAATGCCGTAGAGCCGATTGTAGCCCAGTGTCCGAAATACAAAAAAACGGTAGACGATAAAATTGTTACCTTTTTGGGAAGAATAACCTTTCAGAAAGGGCCCGAATATTTTATAGAGGCCGCCAAATTAGTATTGGAAAAAACCGATAATGTCCGGTTTGTAATGGCTGGAAGTGGTGATATGTTACGAAGAATGATTCGACATACAGCCAGTTTAAAAATTACCGACCGTTTTCATTTTACAAATTTTCTGAAAGGCGATGAGGTAAACCGAATGTTTGAAATATCAGATGCTTATGTGATGCCTTCAGTGTCAGAGCCTTTTGGAATTTCACCTCTGGAAGCTATGCGTTCTCATGTACCTGTAATTATTAGTAAACAATCGGGTGTAGCCGAGATTTTACACCATGCCCTAAAGGTTGATTTCTGGGATATTCAAGCCATTGCAGATGCCATATATGGCCTGATAAAATACGAAGGACTGTCCAAAATGTTCCGACATTATGGCAAAGCCGAAGTAGATAATTTAAAATGGGAAAATGCCGCCCGCCAGGTAAAAGAAATATATCAAACCGTTTTATATCAAAAAGCCTAAACCTTATAATTATGAAAGCAATTTGTTTTTATTTTCAAGTTCATCAGCCCTTTAGATTAAAAAAATATCGTTTTTTTGAAATAGGAGAGGAGCACCAATATTTTGATGATTTTGCAAACCGTGATATTATGCGAAAAGTAGCCGAAAAATGCTATTTGCCTATGAATAAGGTGCTTATCGACCTTATTAAAGAATATGGAACACAGTTTAAAATTAGTTTTTCTATTTCAGGTACAGCTATCGACCAATTTGAGCGCTATGCCCCTGATGTGTTAGAAAGTTTTAAAAAATTGGCAAAAACCGGTAGTGTAGAATTTCTGGCCGAAACATATTCACATTCCCTGTCGGCACTAAAAAGTAAAGCCGAGTTTCAACGTCAGGTAAAAGCTCAGGTGGCTAAAATAAAAGAGCATTTTGGGCAAGTTCCTACTACATTCCGTAATACGGAGCTTATTTATTCCGATGAAATTGGTGAAATGGTAGCAGAAATGGGCTATAAAGCTATGATTACAGAAGGAGCAAAGCATATTTTGGGCTGGAAAAGTCCCAATTTTTTGTATTATAATGCTCGAAACCCTAAATTAAAGCTATTGCTCAAAAATTTTAAAATGTCGGATGATATTGCCTTTCGATTTTCTAACCGTGATTGGGAAGATTGGCCCTTAACTACCGAAAAATATGTTGATTGGCTGAATCAAGTGCCAGAAAATGAAGAAGTGATTAATTTATTCATGGATTATGAAACCTTTGGCGAGCACCAATGGGCAGATACAGGAATTTTTGATTTTATACGTGCGTTACCGAACGCTGTTTTCAGCCGCTCAGCTTATCAATTTTTGTCGCCCTCGGAAGTCGCCAATAAATTTCAACCAATTGCGGCACTAAAAGTTCCTTACCCAATATCGTGGGCTGATGCCGAACGTGACCTCACAGCATGGCTGGGAAACGAACTGCAAGATGAAGCTTTTGATAAATTATATGCACTGGAAAAATTAGTGAATAAAATTGATGACCTACAGATAAAGCAAGATTGGCTTTATTTACAAACCAGTGACCATTTCTATTATATGTGTACTAAATTTTTCTCAGACGGAGATGTGCATATGTATTTCAATCCTTATGATAACCCTTATGATGCTTTCATTACCTTTATGAATGTACTCTCTGATTTTATCATTCGATTGGATAAAGCCGATAAAAATGAGTTAGGAGACTCGCAACCTCAAACTGAGGAGGATATTAATTTACTGATTGAGAAGTATAACAAAGAACTGAAAAAGCTAAAAACTAAATTGGCTAAAATTCCGAATAAAGCAATTGTTAATAAACCGGCAAAAAAATTGACGACAAAAGTAACAACGAAGGTAACAAAAAGTAAACCGGCTAAAACAAAGGCCGTTTTATCAAAAACAAAATCCCCTTTGGCAAAAAAAACAAGGACAACAAGCAAAACAACAACAAAATCGCCTAAAGGCAAAAAATTGGAGTGAGATATGGAAAATAATAAACCAGATTATATATTTGAAACTAGTTGGGAAGTGTGTAATAAAGTGGGAGGGATTCATACCGTAGTTTCCACCAAAGCACTTACCTTAGCCAAAGAATTCAAGGACAATTTAATTCTGATTGGGCCGGATTTGATTCGCGAAAGAGGGAAAAACCCCGAATTTGAGGAAGACCGAAATCTATATCGTGCATGGCGTAAAAGCCTCGAAAATAAAGGCCTGAAAATTAGAGTCGGACGTTGGAAAATTATCGGTAAACCTTTGGTTTTTTTAGTCGATTTCTCATCTCTTTTTTCCAAAAAAGATGAGATTTTTAAAGAAATGTGGGAAACTTATGGATTAGACTCCCTTTCGGGGCAATGGGATTATGTGGAACCCACCATGTTTGGTTATGCCGCAGGGCAAGTTATCGAAAGCTTTTATCAGCATCACTTAAGTGGACATGAAAAAGTTATTGCTCAATTTCATGAATGGATGGCCGGTTCCGGCGTTCTGTATCTGAAAAAACAGCTACCGCAAATAGCCACTGTTTTCACCACACACGCCACGGCAGTTGGACGTTCGGTTGCGGGAAACAGAATAGCTTTATATTCCAAACTCAGTTCCCTGAATGGCGATAGTAAAGCCAAAGAATTTAATATTGTAGCCAAACAATCTCTCGAAAAAATATCAGCTCGCGAAGCCGACAGTTTCACTACCGTTAGTGATATTACAGCCAAAGAATGTAAACAATTGCTTGAAAAACCGGTTGATATTGTTACTCCAAACGGTTTTGAAGATAATTTTGTGCCCAAAGGTAAAGAATACGAAGTAAAAAGAGCACATGCCCGCCAACTACTACGCAAAGTCTCCGAAAGTCTTTTGGGTTACGAATTATCTGATGACATTAAATTTATTTCTACCAGTGGACGCTACGAATTTTGGAACAAGGGAATAGATATGTTCATAGACTCTGTTGCTCAGGTAAATGCCCGCAAAGGAATGAACAAAGACTTAGTGGCTTTTATTTTGGTACCAGCCAATAATTATGGAGCACGTAAGGACTTATTAGAAAGAATAAATGGCAAGGATACAACATTAACGGGAGATAAATTTCTTACACACAATTTGCATGATGCAGAATTTGACCCGAGCCTAAAAAAAATAAATGAACTTGGTATTACTAATGCTAAGGGACAAGCCACAAAAATAATTTTTGTTCCGACCTATCTAGATGGTAATGATGGAATTTTTAATCTCCATTATTATGATTTACTAATAGGTATGGATTTAACTATTTATCCGTCTTATTACGAGCCATGGGGATATACGCCGCTAGAAAGTCTCGCTTTTCATGTTCCAACGATAACAACGACTTTAGCCGGTTTTGGTTTGTGGATAAAAAATCAGAATATAGACACTACCGAATGTATTGGCGTTGTTGAGCGAACCGATGAAAATTACGAACAAGCCACTTTGGATATTGCTAACAAGATCGTTTATTGCAGCTATAAATCTGAGGAAGAACATCGTTTATCACGAGATAATGCTTATTTTATTTCCCGTACAGCCTTATGGAAAGGCCTAATACAATATTATTATCAGGCTTATTCGATTTCTATTGAAAAGATGAAGCAAAGAACCCAAAATCTCGTTATTTCCAATAAAGCAGAACCTTTAATTAGTATAAAAAAAATAACCGTCAATAATCCCAACTGGCGTACCGTAATAGTACAACCCAATCTGCCGGAAAGTTTAAAAGGATTGTCCGAGTTATCGAAGAATCTCTGGTGGGCTTGGAATGATGATGCCATGACACTCTTTGAGTCTATTAGTGTAAAACTTTGGGAAAAAAGTGGTCATAATCCACTTCGCTTACTTAAGGAAATCTCTTACGCCAGATTGAAAGAATTGGAAAAAGACCAGATTTTTCTGGGACACTATCAGCTTGTATATGGCCGTTTTATGAATTATATGGCAGAATCTTTGCGTACAGATGTTCCTGAAATAGCCTATTTTAGTATGGAATACGGAATTGCCAATCCGGTAAAAATCTATTCCGGTGGATTAGGTATTCTAGCTGGTGATTATTTAAAACAAGCCTCAGATTCGCGTGTGAATATGTTGGCAGTAGGCTTTTTATACAAATTTGGTTATTTTACACAAAAACTCTCTATCAAGGGCGAGCAAATGGTTTCTTACGAAGCTCAGAATTTCTCTGATTTACCTATTGATTTACAGGTGGATAATCAAGGAAGTCCTATTCTTATCCGGATAGCCTTACCCGGCCGTTCTGCCTTTGCACAAATTTGGAAAGTAAATGTTGGTCGTATCCCGCTTTATTTATTAGATACTGACATTGATAGAAATCGTCCCGAAGATCGGACTATTTCGTATCATTTATATGGTGGAGATAATGAAAACAGGTTAAAACAGGAGATTGTACTCGGAATAGGTGGAATTAGAGCATTGCAGGCTCTTGGCTTTCATAAGGAAATCTATCATTGTAATGAGGGTCATGCTGCATTTATCGGTATAGAGCGTATAAATCACTATATGACAAAGTATAATTTCACTTTTGCCGAGGCCTTGGAAATTGTACGTTCTTCCACACTCTATACCACTCATACGCCTGTTCCGGCCGGCCATGACGCTTTCCCCGAAGATATGGTAATGAGCTATATGGGACATTATCCTGAGCGTCTGAAAATTACTTGGGAAGAATTTATGCAATTAGGTAAATTAAATCCAGACGACAAACAGGAGAAATTCTCTATGAGTCATCTTGCCGCTAATGTTTCACAGGAAATAAACGGCGTAAGTTATTTACATGGAGAAGTTACCAAGCAAATGTTTCAGGATATGTGGCCTGGATATTTTGCCGAGGAATCGCATATTGGTTATGTAACCAATGGTGTGCATTATCAAACATGGGCTTCGCAATCATGGAAAAATGTGATTGATAAGTATTTTTCCGAATCAAGCGATAAATTACTGCACGATAAGGATGTATGGAGCAAAATTTACGAAATACCTGATAAAGAAATCTGGCAATTGAGGGAGGAATTAAGAGGCGATTTGGTCGATTTTATTATGAAACGTATCAATTCTTATTGGATTAGGCGAAGAAAAGACCCCAAGCAGATAGTCGCTATCGAACAAAAAATAGACAAAAAAGTCTTGACCTTTGGTTTTGCAAGGCGTTTTGCTACCTATAAACGAGCCTATTTACTCTTTTCCGACCCCGTTAGACTCGCTAAATTAGTAAATAACCCCGAACGTCCGGTACAAATATTCTTTGCCGGAAAAGCACATCCTGCCGATGGTGCAGGACGCGATTTGATAAAGAAAATTGTGGAAATATCCCGTCAACCCGAATTTATCGGTAAGATTATTTTCCTCGAAAATTATGATATTGAGTTGGCTCAAAAATTAGTTCAGGGAGTGGATGTATGGATAAACACACCTACTCGCCCCTTAGAAGCTAGCGGAACAAGTGGAATGAAGGCTGTAATGAACGGCGTGCTTAATTTAAGCGTATTGGACGGTTGGTGGGTAGAAGGCTATAAAGAAGGTGCCGGATGGGCTTTACCACAAGAGCGTACTTACGAAAATCAGGAATTTCAAAATCAGTTGGATGCCGAAATGCTTTATGGAATAATTGAAAATGAAATTGTACCTCTTTTCTATAAAAGGGACGAAAATGGAATTCCAAGAGCGTGGATTCAGTATATTAAAAAAAGTATGGCGCAGATAGCTCCAGAGTTTACGAGCGCGAGAATGCTGGACGATTATATAGAGCGTTTTTACCTTAAAATGGCTCTGAAAAAGAAACGCTTACGCGAAAATGAATTTGCTGCTTCACACGAGTTGGCTTCGTGGAAGAAACGTATAGCTCACAGTTGGGAGAGTATTCAGGTTGTTGATGTGCAAACGCCTGATACAGAAAATTCTAAATTGGAGATAGGCACACACTACCATGCTGAAGCGACCTTAGATTTAAAAGAAATTCCGGAAGAAAATATTGGATTGGAGTTAGTGGTTGTAGAGGAAAAGTACGGTAACTTACAAATTGCACAAAAGCAAAAACTGGAATTAATTTCTATAGAAGAGAAGATTGCTAAATTTTCGGTAGATCTGATTCCTTCAAAACCCGGGGTATATAAATTTGCCATTCGAATGTTTCCAAAACACAAATTATTACCACATCGGCAGGATTTTCCGCTGGTAAAATGGATTTGAAAATAAGACCATTCAAAACTGATAAATTTAGATTTATTTGGGCGAGAGCTTTGCTTCAAGCGAAACCCTCGCTACGGGTAAGCCAGTAATAAGCAGCCTGACATATCTGGAACTTTATCCCTCGGGCTTTAACCAATGATAGCTACACTGTCTTTTAGTTACTGTGAAAGGAGTATGCTAGTGGAATAGCAGGTTAAATCGGATAAAACACACATTATTTAAATACTCTATGTTTTTTGTTGGTATTTCGTTTTTTGTCTTTCTCTTATAAATCGATTTTGAACAAGCTTTCCTAAATATATTTTGGAATCAATACACTTAAAATCTAATTTTCTGGGTAGGTCTCCGAATAATGTAATTCCTCCACTTAGTAAATAAGGTATTATTGTTAGAGTCATTTCATCAATTAAATCCTCCTTTAAAAAACTTTGTATTGTTCTTCTTCCGTCAATATAGAGGCTATGAAATCCTTTATTGTGAATCGTTTCAACGATTTCATTTATATTTCTTTTTATAAGTTCTATTTTGTTCTCGTACTACTCTGAAATATTGGTCATACTATTACTTAATATAAAAACTGGCTGCATAAGGGGTACACAAGCGGAAAACACGCTCGTGCGCCCTAATAATAATTACAAATTACTAATGCAGTTCTACGAGTACAAATTCTCAATTCCCAATAATTTCGTATTTTTATGGTGCAAAACTTAGGGTGGCTTATTTCTTAATACATTAACGGTTAGAATGAACTAATTATGATAATATAGAGATTAATGTCCGATTTTCAATTATAAAACATTTTATTTCTTTTTGGTAATCGAAAAATAACGCTTAATTTTGTAAGTGTTTACTTACATTAATTATTAGTAATGGAAACAAAGTATAAAATAGGAATTGATGTAGGCTCTACTACCGCTAAATTGGTTGTTACAGAAGGGTTTAATAAAGAAATCATCCATCACGAATATAGAAGACACCACACAAAAGTGAATGAAGTATTGTTGGATATGCTTCAAAATGTGCGCAAAAAAATTGGGAATGCTATTTTGCAATTAAACATAACCGGTTCGGCAGGATACGGGCTATCTGAGCGTTTAAAAATTACCTTTGTACAGGAAGTTGTGGCTGCTTCTTTAGTGATTAAAGAAAAATATCCGGCAGTAAAAACGCTTATTGATATAGGTGGCGAAGATTCTAAAATGATATTTTTTAGCGAAAACAGAGTGCCGGATATGCGCATGAATGGCAGTTGTGCCGGCGGAACGGGTGCTTTTATCGACCAGATTGCTTCGCTTTTGAATATCGAAACGGCTAAACTAAATGAATTAGCCCAAAAGGCCACACATACTTATCCTATTGCTTCGCGCTGTGGTGTTTTTGCCAAAACAGATGTTCAGAACTTGTTGAGCCGTAAAATTCCTCTCCCGGATATTGCCATTTCCACTTTTCAGGCGGTAGTTGTCCAGACGATGAACACTTTAGCCCGTGGATTTGATGTAAAATCGAAAGTAATGTTCATTGGTGGCCCTTTTAAATTTCTGAGCGAATTAAGGCGCTTATTTATCAAAAATTTGAAATTAGGTGAAGATGATATTCTGAATATCGAAAATAATGATATAATGCCTGCTTTTGGTGCAGCACTTTCTGTAGAAGATAATGCACTGCAGTTCTCGCTGGATGATCTTTCTGAAAAAATAGAAAAGGCCTCAAAATATGTTTCGCTAAAAGACCGTTTGAGTCCGCTATTTAAGGATAAAGCCGAGATGAAAGAATGGTCGGACAGACGGGTGAAAATGCAGGTGAAAAAGCTTGCCTTAGCAGAATATAAAGGTGAAAATGTATTTTTGGGTGTAGATTCTGGTTCTACCACAAGTAAAATTGTGGTGGTGGGCGAAGATAGCGAAATGCTCTATAAATTTTATGCCAATAATAACGGTAACCCGATTGAGGTACTAAAAACAGGTTTACGCCAATTTCAGGATGAATTAGAGAAAGTTGGGAAGCAGAATTTGAAAATTGTGCAATCTACGGTTACTGGCTATGGCGAAGATTTAATTAAGGCTGCTTTTGGCATGGATATGGGTGTGGTGGAAACCATTGCACACTATACGGCAGCTCATTTTTTCGACCCCAAAGTTTCCTTTATTATGGATATTGGGGGGCAGGATATGAAGGCTATTTTTATAGAAAAAGGAATTATTAATCGTATTGAGCTAAACGAATCCTGCTCTTCGGGCTGTGGCTCGTTTATACAAACCTTTGGCAGTACCTTGGGCTTCTCGGTGGGTGATTTTGCCTCAATGGCTTGCAATGCCGAGCATCCTGCCGATTTGGGTACTCGCTGCACTGTTTTTATGAACTCCAAAGTAAAGCAATCGCTGCGCGAAAATGCAACTCTGGAAGATATTTCTGCCGGTCTGGCTATTTCGGTGATAAAAAATGCCATATATAAAGTATTAAAACTCAGGAATACACACGATTTAGGAGAGCACATTGTGGTACAGGGTGGGACGTTTAAAAATCCTGCTGTACACAGGGCTTTGGAAGTGCTAACCAAAAAAGAGGTTACTTGCACGGATATACCTGAACTAATGGGTGCTTATGGTTGTGCATTGCTTTCGCTAAAAGATTATCAGAAAAAAGGTGCATCCGAAGGCTTTGCCGATTTGAAGCATTTAGAAGAGATTGATCGTTATAAAACCAAGCTATTGCATTGCAAAGGTTGTGTAAACAATTGTACCATAACAAAATTTGTATTCGATAACAAAAATATATTTTATTCGGGAAATAAGTGTGAATCTTATTTCTCAAACAAAGGAGAAAAGCAAAAGCTGGGTTTCAATTTCCATGATTACAAGTATAGACTTTTGTTTGAGCGTGAGGAATTGCCTGTCCTGCAAAAAATAGAAAATTTGCCTCGGATAGGTATCCCCCGCGTGTTAAATATCTACGAAAATTATTCTTTTTGGTATACTTTGCTCAAATCATTTGGTTTTGAACTGGTTCTATCCAAAGAATCGAACAATAATCTATACGAAAGTGGATTAGGTACTATAATGTCGGATAATGTATGTTTCCCTGCCAAATTGGTGCATGGACATATTTTGGCTTTGGCTAAAGAAGGGGTGAACAGAATACTTTATCCCTTAGTGTTTTATCAGAAAAATGAATTTAGTAACTCGGATAATTCCTATAACTGTCCAGTGGTCAGCGGCTATTCCGAAGTGATTAAAAATAGCATGGATATTCCGGAGAAATACGGAATTATACTCGACCAGCCTATCCTAAATTACGAAGATGAAAAATTGCTCGCAAAGGCTTGTTTTGAGTATCTAAAGCCCTTTGGCGTAAAAAAAGCAAGTTTTAAAAAAGCCTTTGAGCTGGCACAATCTGCACAAAAAGAATTTAAACAAAAGATACGTCTGAAAGGAGCTGAAATAATAGCAAAAGCCCAAAGTGGTGAATCCAATCGTATTGTGGTCGTTCTTGCCGGTAGGCCTTATCATGTTGACCCGTTGGTGAATCACAAAATACCGCAGATTCTAACCGAATTTGGTGTGGATGTGCTTACCGAAGATGCTATTGCGGTGGACAAATCCCAAATGGATAAATTGCAGGTTATTTCGCAGTGGTTGTATCCCAATCGGGTGTACAATGCGGCACAATGGATAGTAGAACAGAGCGAACAATTTCAGTTTGTGCAGTTTAACTCTTTTGGCTGTGGGCCTGATGCCATTGTAATAGATGAGGCTAAGGAAATTTTGAAAACCGGTGACAAGATTCATACGTTGGTGCGTATTGATGATATCAGCAGTACCGGCTCGGTGAAATTACGATTGCGCTCGATGCTTGAATCCCTGAAATTGCAGGAAGAAAAGTACGAAAAAGTGAGGCATGAGCGTGTAAATACCAGAATATATACCGAAGAAGATAATTTCAGAACTATTATTGGCCCTCAATTTTCCGAATTTTATTCTCCATTTATTGAGGATTTATTCAAAAGTCAGGGCTACAATTTGGTTACGCTATCGGAGGGAAGTAAACAAACCGTCGAAACCGGTTTGAAATTTGCTAATAATGAAATTTGCTATCCGGCAACTGTGATTATTGGCGATGTAATAGCTGCTTTAGAATCAGGAAAATATCCCTTGGATAAAACCGCTGTAGCTATAACTCAAACTGGTGGTCAGTGCCGTGCCACTTCGTATCTGTCGCTGATAAAAAAGGCCATGATTGCTGCCGGATTTGAAAGTGTGCCGGTAATTGCCATTGGAACAAGTGGTAAAACGCTGAATCCTCAGCCAGGATTTAATCTCGACTGGAAAAAATTATTGCCCACAAGCTTTGCCATTTCTCTATTTTCTGATGCCGTAGCCAATATGTATTATTCAACGGTTACGCGCGAGAAAGTTAAAGGAAGTTCACAAAAAATAATGGATTTCTATTATCTGCAAGCTTCACCATTAGTTGTCAGTCGGCAGCCGGATAAGATATATAGTTTACTTAAAGAAGTCGTGGATGCATTTAATCATGTAGTGGTTGAGGAGGGAATTTATCCGAAAATAGGAATTGTAGGTGAGATTTTTATTAAATATAATTCATTTGGGAATAATCATGTGATAAAATGGTTGATAGAACAAGGTGTTGAGGTAATTGTTCCGCCATTAATTGACTTCTTTTTACAGGATTTTGTCAATTTTGAAATCAATAAAAAATTGCACCTTCGTAAAGCTAGTCTGAGCGATATTATTTTGTTCTTTTTTGAACGGTATAGCAATGTGTATATCAACAAAGTAAACCGGATAATGAAGTATTATAAGCGCTATCAGCCTTATCATAGGGTTCGTGATTTATCGCGTAAAGCCGACCGCATTGTTTCTATTGCCAATCAGTATGGCGAGGGTTGGCTAATTCCTGCCGAAATAGCTGCTTTTGCTTCCGATGGGGTAAATCAGGTGGTGAGCTTACAGCCTTTTGGTTGTATTGCGAATCATATTATTTCCAAAGGAGTAGAAAAACGCATCAAAAATGAGTATCCCGATATGAATCTCTTATTTTTGGATTTTGATAATGATATTAGCGAAGTAAATATTATTAATCGCTTACATTTTATCATTAAAAGTGCCAAAGAAATGGTTTAGGTTAAGTAGAAATTACGAATGAATAATTAGTAATTGATAAAAGATAAAACATCCATGATATGATTTTCAACACACACGAGCAAATTTAAGTGAAAAGTGATGAGTGAAAAGCGAATAGTTAAAGATAAATAAGGAAGATAGTGATGAAAACTTTTCACTATATGTATTTAACATAGATTTTTGTGCACAAAAATCTATGTTCTCGAATGTATCTATGTGGCTTTTCTTAATTCTTTTTACTAAAATGACTTATCTGGTTCAAAATAATTGTAAATGGTTAATGGAATTCATAATTCACCATTAAAGAAATGTAGTTAATCTTAAAATATAAAAAGATGAAAGTATTAGCAATTTATGGAAGTCCCCGAAAAGAGGGGAATACCGCAAAAATGATGGATGCTGCCTTATCCGAATTTCCGAAAGAGGCTGAAATCCATCGTGTTTATTTGGGTGAATTAGCATTCGAGGGCTGCGGGCCGTGTAGAGAGTGCAAAATAACGGGTTATTGCGTTATTAAGGATGATATGCAAGCCATTTTTGATGAAATGGTCTGGTCAGAAATTATTCTTTTCGGTAGTCCGTCGCAATTTGGAGACGTGAGTGTAGCAATAAAAAAACTAATGGAACGCACTTGGTGGATGAAAGGAGCCTTGCGAAACAAAATAGGCGGTTATGTAGTTTCCGGCCGGCGCTATTTTGAAAGTACCTTAAATACTTTGCATGCTTTTATGTTGCGCCATCGAATGATTTTGGGCGGAAGTGGTGCATTAGGCTTTACTTATACCGAAATGGGAAGTATAGATATAGACCCATTGGCTATACGCGATTCGCATAATACCGGAAAACGTTTGGTGGAATTATACGAATTAATTTATGGAAATCATTGTTAATTACTAATTTTTTATTATTCATTAGTAAGGAGTGAATTTAGAGGTCAAACTGATAGAAGGATTAACTACCAGAACAGGAATTTTGGCGCTATTTGCGATTAGTTCCTGTTCTGGTAAGCCCAGTACATAAGTAGCCATATTCAGATTCCTATTTGTTGTAACTAATATAATATCTGCCGATAGCGAGCCTGCAAATTTTATGGTATTTTCTACAAATTTTCCTTTTGCAGGAGCTTCGTTAATTTCAAACTTAATCTTATTCTTTTGTAGAAATATTTTAGAGGCTAAGAGATTGGCATTTAATTTTTGTTTTAGGCTTTTATCTTTATAATATTTAGAGAATAAGTATATTTTGCAATTATAATGTTTGGAAAAATAGTAAGCCCACCTAAGTTTCTCTTTATTTTCCAGTTTAAAATCTAAGGGGAGCACTATACGTAAATTTTTATTATCAGAAACTTGATCCTGAACGACAAGAAAAGGAACTTTAGAGCCTTCGATTACTTTCAATGCCCAACTTCCTGTAAATTTCTGTATGCCTTTAATTCCATGTGTCCCCATGATAACCATATTTGCATTTTCGCGTTGAGCCACTTCGTTAATTGTACTGAAAATGGAACCCGTTTCTATCAAGGTCTCAATTCTTCTGTCGTATTTAGAATTTACTTCCTCGGCAACGGATTTTAATAATTTTTCTTTTTCCAGACGTAAATCTTCCTTTTCCAGGATATGAAGCAATTTAATTATGTCGTTAGTTTTTGTAGCAAGCTTTATTGCAGCATCTAACGCAAATTCGGATAGTTGAGTAAAATCCCATGTAATTAAAATTTTTTCGTGCATAATTTTTTATACTATAAATTAAATCTTATATTGATAAATAAAGAAACTAAATATTGTTTGCAATTTAACGTAAAATCAATTATTTTTATGTTAATTGTAAAAAAAAAAAAAAATGGTCAAAATTTTGTAGGAATACCTAAAAACATAACTATTGATATTATATGAATCGGAAATATAGAAAAATTTATAAAAATGAAAAATAAAGTTATTCTCAGTCTTATATTTTGTTTGCTTCCTTTCCTGATGAAAGCACAATTATATTTCTCTACTGGAGTCCCCGATGGTTCTTATCAGGCGATGGCAAAAGATTTAATAAATATTTATCCAAACTTAAATCTATCTTCATCCAATGGTAGTTTAGATAATTTCAATAAGTTGATATCTCGCTCCAAAAAGACTCAAATAACTATTCTTCAGGAAGACGTGCTCGTTGATCGCCAATTTAAGGATATGGAAGAAGGTGTGGACAATTTGGATGGAGTTCGGTTGTTGGTGTCGCTGGGATTAGAAGAGATACATGCCGTTGTCAGAGCCGACAGCCGGTATAAATCTTTGAAGGATACACGAGGAAAACGAGTAAATGTAGGAATTCAAAATTCGGGTACTTTTGTTACTTCTCAAATGCTGAAATCAATCTTAAAATTAAAATGGAGAGAATATAACTTAGATTTAGATTCTGCCATGAGTTTGCTTACTCATAGAAAAATAGATATGATTTTTTTTGTTGGAGCAGCTCCTGTTGCTAAGTTGAATATGATAGCGGATAGTATCCCTATAAAATTTTTGCCCATCACCAATTCTGCTTTTGAAGAAATATATTATAAATCTAATTTAAAAAAATCGGAATATCCTTTCTTAAATGAGGACATACCAACATTTGCTGTACGTTCACTTTTAGTTGCCAATATTAAGAAGTTTGATAAAGAGGAAAAACTGGAACTGAATAAATTTCTGGCAGCAATAAGAGATAATTTTACTAATTTACAGATAAACGGGCATCCCAAATGGAAAGAAGCAAGCTTTAATACTGATGAATTTAGTTGGCCACCTTATGAAGAAGCCGATGATATTTTCTTTCCTAAATCACCTTTAAGCTCTGAAATAACAATACTTTCAGGCGTGAAAGGAGGTTCTTATGAACAATTTGCACACGATATAGACAGAATATCGGATATAGTAACAGGCGTTGCAACTTCCTATGGAAGTATGGACAATTTCAGACAATTGTATTTACGTGAAAAATATTATGTCGCTTTTATGCAGCAGGATGTTTTAATTGACCAACAATCAGATGATTATGAGTATGAAACTGGATATACAGAGAATATTCGAATACTCGTCCCTTTAGCTAATGAAGATATTCATTTACTTGCACTTAAAAGTAATAATTTTAATACAATTAAAGATTTAAAAGGTAAAAAAGTGGGTGTGGGAACAATTAATCAGGGCACACAAGTAACTGCAAAAATGGTAAAAGAACTTAGCCGGGGAAAATGGGATGAAGTGGAAATTGGATTAGATGAAGGCCTAGAAAAATTGATGAAAAAGGAAATTGCAGCATTATTTTTTGTCGGGACAGCGCCGGTTTCAGTTCTTAGTTCTTATAAATCCAATTCCGACCTTACTTTGATTCCACTAACGACATCAAAATTGAAGAAAGTATATAAACCTGTAACTATAAAAGCCGGAGTCTATCCTTGGTTAGATCATGATGTGAGGACTTGTGCTGTGGCTTCTGTATTAGCAACAAATATCAAAGGGGAGACTCCTGAGCAACACGAAGCACTTGTGAAATTAGTAACCGACATTTACAATAATATAGATAAATTAAGAAAATATGGCCATGAAAAATGGAAAGAAGTAGATTTTGATTTAAGTACTGTAAAATGGCCGGTATATGAAGCTTCAAAAAACATATTGCATAAAATAAATTAATTTGAGTATGATTTTTAATGATTTAGCGTTATTTGAAAATTACAACCAATTTAAATTACGCCAAACTTAAAAGAAGAGACAATGAGAAAAGCATTTTTATTATTCATTTTCGGAATAACATTCTTATTTAGTTCATTTACTTCCAGTGATAAAATCACTGTGAAGGAACTGCCTAAAGAACAAAATATTGAAAACACCAAAGCAATTCGATATTATTGGTTTTTCATACGTATAAGAATTGATGAGCGGAAGAAAAAATATTTTATAGTAGGAAATGCTTCACGTATAACCTCCGGTACAATAAATGAATTCCGCCAGAAACTTTGGTGGGGAATTACGCACAAACAATTGGCTATTGGACCATTTATGAGTACTGTTGAAGCCGA
>CAYQXT010000030.1:14503-16299 GCA_964421365.1 uncultured Bacteroidaceae bacterium | reverse complement strand
GGGGGGTCCATGTAATCATTCTTGTGCCCATAGGGCATGACATAAGATAAGGAGTAACTATGTAGAAATAATATTTCATATACCACAAAGATAAAATATTATTTTGAATAAAAATTTATATTTGAGAATAAAAATTCATAAAAAAAGCCTAAACCATGATTAATAAGATTAGAGGATTAGCTTGATAAGAATAAGGGGAGTAATCAAGGAATCTTATAATCAAGAAAATCATGATTTAGACATTATTATAATTGCTTAATCCCGTCCTTTTCTATGCTAATTTTTTTCGCTTTATAAAGTGCTCCAATGGCTTTTTTAAAGGCTTTTTTGCTTATTCCTAGAAGAGTAGAAATTTCTTCGGGCGAACTTTTATCATTAAGTGCCAAAAATCCATTATTTTCGACTAATTTATTGTAAATAAGCCCCACATTAGTCTCGTTATAATTCAAATAGCCTTGAGCTTGCAATGAAATGTCTATTTTATTTTCTTCTCTTATTTTTTTAACAAAGCCAGTTAATTTTTCGCCAATATTAAGCTCTCTAAAAGCCTCATTAGCAAAAATTAAACCTTTATGAATATTATTTATAATTACCGAGTAGCCCAAATCTGTTTTATGATAAACCAATAAATCCGCTTCATCGCCTTCTTTTACAGTCAAAATCTTGTTTTGTAGACGTTTTCCGATTCTGTTACTGGCGTACAAGCGGTCGGTTTCACTATCAATATCCATATAAACCACATACCAGCGGCCAACTTCCATTTTTTGCCGTTGTTCTTTAAAAGGCACCATAAGATCTTTCTCCAAACCCCAATCCAAAAAAGTACCTATTTTATCCACAGAAACAACCCGCAAAAAAGCAAATTCATGAAGCAATATTTTGGGTTCTAAATTAGTGGCTATTTTGCGGTCTTCCGAATCGCGATATACAAATACACGGAGCTTATCTTTGAGTTCAAAATTTTCGGGGCAATATTTATTGGGCAGCAAAACGTCTTCTTCTATCTCATCGCCAAGGAATAAGCCGACACTTGTCTGTCTCCGTATTTCCAGTTCATTATATTTTCCAATATCTATCATTATCTGTTTTTTTGCAAAAATACTTAAAATTCTGAATTCTATACTTAACTGCTTTAAAAATGTGTAAATGCTTTTTGATAACTTACTGATGCTCCGAAATGAACAAAAGCAAGCATACAAAATACGATACCGGCACGGTATAAATTATTGAGTTCGGTCTAAAAAACGGATATAAATCTACACCACCAAAAGTTTGATAAAATGTTGCTATAGAACTGCGAAAAGAGTCGTCTTTTTCTTATCCGAATAAATTGCTGTTGCCGTGAGCTTTTTTTGCTAAGCTGATTTGTCATAGTTTATCGAACAGTACATCCATCTGACTGTTTCTATATGAATTTTTGACGATTTGAGGTGCAAGCAGGCTCAAATCGTCAAAAATTGAGGTATCTTATATGCTTTAAATTCATTTTCCCGCCTTATTCTTCCAAAAGTTTTTCTATTTCTTCCGTCAGATTAGTAAATTTTGCAGTATCATAACCCAATTCAACAAAAGCAATTTTCCCCTTTTTATTCACCACATACATAGAAGGATAGCCATTGATTTTATATTTAATGTCCACATCAGGTGTAATCATAATAATATCATAGCTTAATTGTCTTTTAGAAAGGAACTTATTTAGATAATCCAAACTCTGCGACTGATTATCCACAGAATTTAACCCAAAAATTTTCAGGCCTTTATCCTTGTATTTTGTATATAAATCCGATAAAGCCGGC
>CAYQXT010000030.1:0-14493 GCA_964421365.1 uncultured Bacteroidaceae bacterium | reverse complement strand
GAATTTCGTGTAAAGCTTTGAAAGTTCCGGCATAGCTCTGACGCATGGTGGGCAGTGCGTGTACCAGAAATCAACAATAATTACATTTTTCCCAATGTAATTATTTAAACTAAAATCAGCATTATCCGAATAAAATTTCCCGATAAATAAAGGGCTGTTATCATCTGTATGAAGCATGGCTTCCAAACGCGAAATTTCAGAATTTGCATTTCCTGTTTCTACCGGATTATCCTTTAGAATTTGTTTATTACGAGCCTCTAATTTTTCTTTATCACATTTATCAAATTCCGGGACGGAAAATTCTAATTCATCAAAAAATGTATAATCTTTTGTCCTTTTCAAAAGTAAACTATAAATTGGGATATTAGTTTGTTTATCAATAATATAAGTATAACTTAAAGAGACGTTCTCTTTATCTATTGGGAAATTGATACTCAGTTTCAGGCATTTTTTAGATTGATAGAGCGTATCCTTAATACCTACTTCATTCAGGCTGTCAGTAGCCATTTTCTCTAGCAATTCAGGCTTTAAAAAAACATCAATCCAATCCACCTCAGAAATAAGACTCTCTGTGAATTGTGTATATAAAATACTCGTTTTTTTGGGTGGAATAGCCAGATATAAATTCCCCTTCATATATATCATATTATAAGGACGGTAATTATTGTCTATACAAACAAAACCATTTCTCAAAGAATCACTATTGTCCCTCATCGCCCACACTTCAAAGGGTGTAATTGTGGTATCCAGACCATTTAAATAATGCGTTTTTTCTGTTGCGGTGAAATGTAGCGATTGGTGCTTTTCCAGATTTTGAGAAATTTGGCCAATCGGGTTACTGGCTTGTTTAGTACAAGCAAAAAAAAACAGGGACAGAATAACAAACAAGACACTTACTTTTTTCATAGCATTTCATTTAGTTTAAGAACTTTATTTCAAAGATAATAAATTGAAGTTTTCCACAAACAAAAGTATGAAATAATTGGGAATCAGGAATTGAAAATTGGCACTCGTAGAACAGTATTAACTATTATTATTTGGGCGCACGAGCGGGCTTTTCGCTTGTAGTACCCCTTATGCAGGGCAACAAAAGCACGTCAAAAAAAGAGTTCCGCTTGCCGCTACACTTTTTTTTTTCGGCTTTTGTAAACCCTGCATAAGGCGCGCTACCGCTGCAATCCCTTGCGCAACCACACTACTTGCGGGAGAGGCGCTTCAAGTGAAGCCCTCGTTATAATAATAAAAACTGAATCAGTAAATTTCAATAGATCGTAAAATTATTGTAACAATTTGATTATTAAAGATTTTCCATATTTACACCACTGTGTCCAATTAATTAATTTTCAAACTATTAATAAGTTTGGTCTGAAAAACGGTCGGACGGATAGATTTATTAAAACTGTAAAAATAGACCCCCCATTTACAATTGATTAATGAAGCCATCCGACCGATTTAGATACAAATTTACCTTTTTATATCGGACTCATTAATAATACATTGGGATGAAAATATAAAAAATCTAACGAACTCAAGTAAATTTATCCCTATTAATTTATTATCTTTGTAATTAGTGTGCCTCCATAAACTTACCCGTTTAACCGCTTCAAGCGCTAGGATGGATATTAAGATAGCTAATTTCCAATGAAAATTAGACTTTAGAGGCAGGTACTAAGTTAATAATAAGTATCTAAACAAAATTATTATATTCAGGTAACAGAATATTAGTTTGTTTCGGATTTTTACCGTTTTTTTGGAATGCGTGCGGTAGGGATTGAAGCGGTAGATAGCCGAAGTCAGAAGCCCTGCAAAACACGCCAAAAAAGAGTGTAGCGGTAAGCGAAACTCCTTTTTTGGCGTGTTTTGCGGGCTGAGACAAGGCTACTACAAGCCGAAAGCCCGCTCGACCGCCCTCAAAAATCTTAAAATATAAACAAATGAAAAAAATTTTTTTATTACTAATAATCTTTCTTGTATTTGGTGGATGTAAAACCAATACGGAGTTAATTCCTTTCAATTTTGCGTCTGTTTACAACTATAAAGTAAATAATCTCGGGGTGCAAATCAAGGTATTAAACAACTCGGCAGAAAACAGCTCAATAAATATAGGCATAAAAACGCTTAATTTAATTAAAAATAGCAAGAATAATGTACGAATAGGGTACGAAATTACTGCTTTTCGGAACTTAAATCTTACCAGAATTCAAGATTCCATAAAATATTACATCGAAGCGCAAAAAAAAGATTTACCCAATTATTTTGTAAAAAAATTTGATTTAAAATTAAAACCTTCTAAAAAATACTATTTAAAAATCACGGTTAGTGATTTAGTGAAAAATACCCGAACAAATTATTTTAAAGTATTTGCTAAAGACACATTATGGAGTTGGGAAAATTTCAAAATTACCGTTTTAAAACAAAAAAAAATACTACTATCACCCTTTGTTACAGATAATCAGGAAATAAAAATAGAAAGCCCTTATTTAAATTGTGAGAAAGCAAAAATTTTTTATTTTAGTCAGAAATTTCCATTAGCTTTGCCCCCGTTTTATATGAAACAGGCTCAGGATATAGTTCTTAAAGCAGATAGTATTTGGGATTTTTCGTTTTCGGATAAATTTATCGCTTATAGAAAGGGAATTTATCATTTTAGGCCAAACAGCAAGACTTTAGCCGGATTCGTTTTGACTAATTTCGGTGATTATTATCCTAAAATACAGACAAGTAGGCAGTTGTCAGAATCATTTCGCTATCTGATGTCCAAAAAAGAATTTGAGAAGATAAAACAATCTCAAAACTTGAAATCGGCTGTTGACAGTTTCTGGCTGGAACACTCGGAAAATCGTCAGAAGGCGGCCACTTTAGTACGGAATTATTACAGACGAGTGCAGGCAGCCAATACCTATTTCACCTCAATTACTGCCGGCTGGCGAACCGACAGAGGGATGATTTATATCGTACTTGGTGAGCCTTCTAATGTCTATAAATACAAAGACCGAGAAGTATGGCACTACGGGACTAGAATAGGTTTTAAAACAATTGAATTTATCTTTTGGAAAATTAAAAATCCAATTTCTGAAAATTATTACATCTTAGAGCGAAGTTTAAAATATAAACCCGTTTGGTATAGAGCTGTGGAAACATGGCGTAGTGGACAAATTTATAAATACAGAAACAAATGACAAATAATTTAATGATTTTTGGCACAAGAGCCATAATGGAGGTCGTAAATGCCGGAAAAAATATAGATAAGGTTTTTATACGTAACGGTTTAAGTAATGAATTGGCTAATGAATTACTTAATTTATTGAGAGCCGCAGAAATTCCGTTTCAGTTTGTACCGGAGCAGAAATTAAACCGTATTACGCGCAAAAATCATCAAGGTGCGATTGCTTACATCTCGCCTATAAGCTTTCAGAAGATAGAGAATATTATCCCACAGGTTTTTGAGAGTGGTAATTTACCTTTTTTTCTGATGCTGGATGGGGTCAGCGATGTTCGAAATTTCGGTGCAGTGGCTAGAACGGCGGAATGTGTTGGTATTCAGGCTCTCATAATTCCTACAAAAGGAAGTGCCCAGATAAATGCCGATGCCATAAAAACCTCAGCAGGAGCATTGCATACCCTGCCTGTTTGCCGGGAATCGAGTTTATTACAAAGTATTGAATTAATGCAAAATTCGGGCATAAAAGTAGTGGCAGCTACTGAAAAAACCGAAACCTCTATTTATGATTTAGATTTGAATTCTCCACTTTGTATCGTTGTGGGTGCTGAGGATGTAGGTATTTCTAACGAAATACTGAAACGAGCTGATGCTTTGGCTCAAATTCCGCTAAAAGGGAAAATCGGTTCATTAAATGTGTCCGTAGCTGCCGGCGTATTTATGTACGAGGCTTTTCGACAAATAGAGGAGAAAATAATTAAGAGTTAAGAATTAAGAATTAAGAATCAGAGTACAGAATTAGTAATTAAAAAAAACGACCTCGTAGCGTGAGCGATAGCTTACTTGCAAGCGTTATTGAAAAGTTAAAAATAAGTAATATAGTGATAAAAACTATTTGTTATTAGTTTATTACCTGAAAGTTAGTAATAAAACTAGAAAATTTTGAAAAGAAATTCATTATGTGCTCTTAAAATATCTTTTTAGCACAAAATAATCTATGTTTTCTAATGTGTCTATAAGGTTTTTATTAAAAAATTTAAAATGAAAAAAATAGTACTAATCGTAATTATATTATCAGCATTTTATAGTGCAAAAGCACAATGGAAGGCAAAAGCAGAACTGGGTAGTTCTTTCTATTCCGGTAATGTGAATAAATTTGATTTACGAAGTAAAGGTAATATTTCTCATGTCGACAGTTTATTTGAATTATCGGCCTTTTACAAAACAATTTATGCCGAAAACAACCACGTGCAAAATAATGAAGAATATAGTGGTGGTTTTAAATTCGATTATTTGCCACAAAGTCGTTTTAGCCCTTTTGTCGTTTTAAGTGCCTATCGAAATGATTTTAAGAATATAAGACAGCGATTGAGTAGTATTTTGGGAGCTAAATATGTTTATTTCCAATCAGAAAAAAGCAATTACAGTCTGAGTGTGGCCGGACAATACGATATGGAACACTATGTAGCCGAATCTCCCGACAAAAATAAGATACGTTTGTCTATACGGCCTAAAATAAAACTAAAAATCGGCCAGACAGCCTATTTTCAGAACATTACCTTTTTTCAGCCCAATGTTCAGAATTGGGCAGACTATATTATTAATAGCTCGACCTCGCTAACAACCAAAATAACAAAGGCTATCAATCTGAAATTGAGCTACGAAATAGAGTATGTGAATGAGCCGACTAAAGAAGGTTTATTAAAAACAGATCAGGCTTTTCTGGCATCCTTAGTCTTTAAAATATAAGGAAGATGAAAATTGCAAATGCTGTTTTACCTCTGGCTTATCTTTCGCCCGTTTCTTTTTTTTCCAAATATTTTCTTTACGAAAAGGTAATTATTGAAGCACAAGAGAATTATAATAAACAAAGTTTGCGAAACCGCTGCAATATTTATAGTGCTAATGGTAAATTAGGCCTGAATATTCCGATTACCAAAGGCCGTACCCCTCAGCAAAGCTATTCGGAAGTATTGATTTCTTTTGAGAGTAATTGGCAAAAAAATCATATCAGAGCCATAGAAGCCGCTTACCGGCATAGTCCATTTTTTGAGTTTTATTGGGATGATTTTTTGCCACTTTATCAGCAAAAAACAGAAAAATTATGGGATTTTAATTTAAAATTATATCAAATTTGTCTCCGAAACTTAGGGCTAAGTGAGACTATTCTATTAAGCAAAAGCTTTAAGCAAAATCCAGAACATACACATCACTATCATTTTCTGATACAGGCAAAGGGCAAAGTTTTACCCGATGAGTATTATCACCAGATTCCTTATTATCAAGTTTTTTCTGAGAAACAAGGTTTTATGTCCAACTTGAGCATTCTAGATTTGATTTTTAACGAAGGGCCAAATGCTTTTTTAATTTTACAAAAAATGGCAGGAAAGTAATTGGGATTATGGATGAACGGGCTTATAGCAATAGTAAATTGTTAATTTTGTATATTGTTAAAGAATAGTTCATCCTCAAAAAATAACATACAAATAAACTGCTCAGGCCGCTTATGAATATAGGTCGTATTATCAAGACTTCGTTAAATTTTGCCAAAAATCGAATCTGCAAATAAATTAAAATCTGTCAATCAGTAACATATATATTTACTAAACTAAAAAGTGTAACACGTAATTAACTGAATTTTAGTAGTTTGTGCATTCCTTGCATGATATTATCAGACGATTGAGTATCGGGAAAATAAAATTAGATTTGGCAAATAAATAATTTTTTTTATCCTATTAACTAAATAAAAATATAAATTTTATGATACAAAAAGTTTTTAATTCAGAAATGAAACCCAATAAAGAAGAGAAGAAAGAAATAATTGATTTTTTATTCAATCACCTCGAAAATTATGGTGATCCGAGAGAGGATATTGAAAAAGCAGTTGGTTTCTCACTGAGAGAATATACATCATTGGGCGGATTTATTTTGATAGCAAAAGATAATATAAATATCATAGGTGCAGTAGTAGTGAATCAAACCGGGATGAAAGATTATATTCCTGAAAATATCCTTGTTTACATTGCTACTCATAAAAAACACAGAGGCAAAGGTATTGGAAAACAATTAATGAAAAAATCAATCGAACTGGCTAAGGGAAATATTGCATTACACGTAGAACCAGATAATCCCGCAAGATTCCTCTATGAAAAAATTGGATTTACCAGTAAATATATAGAAATGCGATATAAAAAAGAAAAACAATAATATGGCTTTTACAACATTAAATATCAATAAATTAAAGGAAAATTATGACTATTTGGATACCTTGTTTAAGAGTAACGATATAAAATGGTCAGTCGTTTCAAAAGTTTTGTGTGGTAATAAATTATATTTAATAGAATTACTAAAACTTGGAATGCAACAAGTTTGCGACTCTCGAACGTCAAATTTAAAAACAATAAAGTCAATAAATCCTAATGTTGAAACCATTTATATAAAACCGCCGGCAAAACGGTCGATAGCAACAATTATAAAATATGCAGACATTAGCTTTAATACAGAATTTGAGACGATTAAGCTATTAGCAGAGGAAGCTAAAAAACAAGGCAAAACACACAAAATTATTGTAATGATTGAACTTGGAGAATTACGAGAAGGTGTTTTACGTGAAGAATTTATTGAATTCTACTCCAAAATTTTTGAGCTTAAAAACATTAAAGTAGTTGGAATTGGAACGAACTTATCTTGTTTATACGGTGTTTTACCAAATCACGATAAATTAATCCAATTAAGTTTGTATGAACAACTGGTAGAAGCAAAATTTAATAGGCAAATTCCTTTTGTTTCAGGAGGGTCATCAGTAACTATTCCACTTATATTTCAAAATTTATTGCCCAAAGGAATAAATCATTTTAGAATTGGCGAAACTTTATTTCTGGGCACAGACGTTTATCATAATACTACCTTTCAAAAAATGAACAATGATGTATTTGCGTTATTTGCAGAGATTATTGAACTAATAGAAAAACCAATGGTACCTATGGGTGAATTTGGAACAAATGTAGAAGGGGAAACTATTGTATTTGACAAAGATTTAATTGGAGAAACTTCATATCGAGCAATTTTAGATTTAGGATTATTGGATGTTGAAGAAGAACATCTTTTCCCAAAGGATAAATCAATTGAGTTTGCTGGTGCAAGTTCAGACATGATTGTAATAGATTTAGGAGATAATAAGAAAAAATATAAAGTGGGTGATTTGATAGAATTCAAAATGGATTATATGGGAGTTTTACGCATATTAAATTCAAAATATGTAGAGAAAAAAATAGTTTGACGATAATATTTTCAATTCATACTGCGTTAATTTAAGTTTGCTAAAGTTAGAATCTGTAAGTAATACCGAATCTGTATCATGTTTTTATCCATATTTTTGTAATATTTTGATTGGATATGAAATAACAATATCCTTTTCGGTGTTTTGATAGCAGTTTAGTCTAAATAAATGATTGTTTATAGCAAAATTAATTTTGTGTACAGAGTAATAAAAGGTGAATCTCCCTGCGAATAGACTTAATTTAGTTAGCAAACTGAATTTGTAATTTATAATAAAATATGTTAGTTTGTCAGTGTAATTTTGTAGAGCGTGACGAGATAATCGAGGCTATTCGGGAGGAGGGTGCAAGAACGCTCGAAGATATTCAATGCTTAACCGGAGCCAGTACCAGTTGTGGTCGCTGCACTCCAGCCGTTGAGGCTATTTTGAAATTAGAACTAAAAAAAATAGCCTTGGAAAAAAAGAAAGACGATCAATAATGGATTTAGGCGATATAAGAAATGAATACGAATATACAGCTCTAAGCAAAAGTCTGGTGCTAGAAAATCCGTTTGAACAAAGCAAAGTGTGGATAAATGAAGCTATACGCCAAGAAATAAATGAACCTACGGCTATGACTCTGGCCACTGCCGGAAAAAATTTGCGTCCTTCAGCTCGCATTG
This sequence comes from uncultured Bacteroidaceae bacterium, assembly GCA_964421365.1. Taxonomy (GTDB): domain Bacteria; phylum Bacteroidota; class Bacteroidia; order Bacteroidales; family DYOH01; genus CAYQXT01. Next base: position 6,392 of record CAYQXT010000030.1, on the reverse strand, counting down.
TGTTACTTAAAAAAATAGAATCAAAGGGTTTCGTTTTTTTTACAGATTACGGAAGTCGTAAAGCACAAGATTTAGCAGAAAATAATCAGGCCGCTTTATTGTTCTTTTGGCCGGAGCTATTCCGTCAAATTAGAATCGAAGGGAAAATGGAAAGAATTGCGGAAGAACAGGCCGAAGTTTATTTTAATTCCCGACCTTTGAAAAGTCAGATCAGTAGTATTATTTCTGAACAAAGTCAGATAGTTCCAAACAGGGATTACTTACAGAAAAAATGGGAGGAGTGGAGTGTAAAATCGTCAGACGAAATAAAAAAACCTCAGAATTGGGGCGGTTTTATACTTATTCCGGATTATTTTGAATTTTGGCAAGGACGTAAAAACCGGTTTCACGACCGAATTATTTATCAGAAAGAAGGAAGGAGCTGGATTATTGAACGATTAGCACCTTAAAATAAGATTATTGACGTTTTAAATAGCTTAATCAAACCTTAGCAATTATGAAAATTGAAAAAAGTGGTGCCCGATATTCGGCCATTGTAGGAATTGGTGAAAAGCTCAAAGAGCTACAATCTCAAAGCGGACAGGAATATCTATTTCTCAATAGAGGAGTACCTGCTGTAACTTTAATTGATTTAAGTGACGTTATTCCGCTTATTGATTTTAATTCGGCTGAGTTACAAGTTTACCCGCCAAATAATGGCATAGCTAAATTACGGAATGCCATAAATAAATATTATTTTGGCAATAAAATCAATCCGGATACTATTTTTGTGACTCATGGTGGCATGGGAACAATTGATTTAGTAATTAGTACTTTGGATGTAGAAGAGGTCCTAATCCCTAAATTTTACTGGGGGGCTTATCGCAATATTATGAATATGCGCCAGCAAGCACATGATTCTTACGAGAACTATGAATATCTGGAACAAAATATTCCTCTTTTGGCAGGTAAAGCGGTGATTATTTGTGATCCCAGCAATCCTTTGGGAAACAAATTCGAGGACGAACAACTCTTGAGTTTGATTGAAAAATTGGATACGGCCGGAGTTATCGTTCTTTTTGATGGTCCTTACCGAAAATTATTTATTCAGGGAGAGGATAAATTTTATCAACAACTATCCGTATTACCGAATGTTATAATTATGGAAAGTTTTAGCAAGTCTCTGGGTTTAAGTGGTCAACGATTGGGGTTTATGCACACTAATAATAGTGAATTCGGACAGGAATTTAATATTCGCCTATTGTATGTAACCAACGGCGTGAATGCTTTTGCTCAGCTACTGGTTCATGCGCTGCTTACAAGCCCCAAAGGCCAAAAGGCAGCCAATGATTTTAGGTATAAGACAGTGGAAGGAATGCAGCAAAATATTGACTATTTGCGCGAGAAAGGCTTTCTGGCTGAGGAATTTTATTTGGATTCTACACCGGTAGGGATTTTTGCGATTGTCAATAAAAGCGAAGAGGAACTACTGGAATTCAGAATAGGAAGCGTGGGTTTGCCTTTTTTTACCTCTTTAGATAAAGAAGCAGCTAAAAAATATTCACGGATCTGCATTGCTACTGCTCATGATAAAGTAGTTCAATTTTTCGACAAAATGGCGAATTAGACCGAATCGGTATCATATTTTTATGTATATCTTTGTAATTCTTTGATTTGAAATGAGATAAGAAAATATTCCACTATTTTGATAGCGGTTGATTATTCGGCTTTATGGCAGCCGCCTAAACCGTGCTCCAGATTGTAGTGCTAGCTCGCCTTGCTAGAGCAGTGCAAAGCTGAGGCATGGCGATTACAAACGGAAAGCCGGTTGAGTTCCCACAAAAATAAATATTCTATTTTTAGGGTGAAAAAAACGGAAAAAAGTATTAGTTCTTATTTTTTTTTGTACATTAGAGAATTAACTAAAATTTAGATTATGAAATTTGATATTAAGTATCAGGAAAGTTATTCCCGTGGGGAATTACTATTGCGGACGTTTTTGGGCCTTTTTTACATCACTATTCCGCATTTGTTTGTTTTGGGCATTCTGAGTATTTGGTTGTCCGTTATTATGTTTGTGGCTTTTTGGTCTATTCTTATTACGGGTAAATTTCCTAAAGGAATGTTTGAATTTAGTGTTAAATTTTTCCGTTGGCAGCAGAGAGTGAGTGCAAGACTTATGAATTTGGCCGATGGCTATCCTAAGTTTGGATTAGATGCTGAAGATGAAGCGGTAACTTTTGAAATGGACTATCCTGAGAATTTGAGTAGAGGTACTTTATTATTAAAAGTATTTTTTGGTATATTTTATGTGTTAATCCCTCATGGAATAATGTTAGCGCTACGAGAAATTGTCGTTATGATTTATATGCTAATTGCTTGGTTTACTGTTTTATTCGGTGGTAAATATCCTGAAAATATGTTCCGTTTTAACGTTGAAACACTCCGTTGGTCTTTGCGGGTTAATTTATATTTGATGATGATGACAGATGAGTATCCACCGTTTTCGGGAAAAGAGAATATTCAACCTGATGAACTTGTTTCCGAGACCTAAATTATCTATTGATAGGCTGTAATGCATTGTTATATAGTAGTTATTAAGAATTGTGTATTTACTATTTCAGCACTTAATAACTACTTCATAGTCATTTAATTCACTATATAAGCATATAAATCAGACAAAAAAATACTATTTATTCAAAAAAAATATCTTTAAAATTGACAAAATAAAGTTTTTCTGTTGCACGAGTAAGTGCGGTGTACAACCAACGTAGATACTCTAAACTAAGCATTTCTTCTTTAAAAAAACCCTGGTCGATAAATACTACCGGCCATTGTCCGCCTTGTGCTTTGTGGCAGGTTACGGCATAGGCAAACTTTACCTGTAAGGCATTAAAATATTTGTTTTTACGTATTTTTTTGTAGCGTTCTTTTTTACTCAATTCCGGATTTTCAGCATCTAATTGGTCGTATAGTTTGCTCATCTGTTCATTGGAAAGTGCTGGAGAATCAATATTCAGGGTATCTAAAAATATTTTAGCGTCAATTTCAGTATTCTCATAATCAGGTAATTCTAAAGTTACATCGGCAAAGCGGAAGCCATAGGCTTCGTGAATGCTTTTGATGCGGGCTATGCGGGCTATATCTCCATTGGCAATGAAGTCTATTTCTTTGAGTTCTTCTGTCCAGAAGTAATTGTTTTTTACTACCATAAGCAAATCACCATAGGAGATTTCTTCCTCACGGAATAGGATGCTGTTTCGGATGCCCAGATTATAAATATTAGCTCTTTTATTACTATAACATACCACTATGGTATCTTCTAGCCCGTAAGTGGAATAGGCTGTTCCAATTTCCTCTATTAATTCCTCGCCACTGAGGCGTAAAAAATCTTTTTTCTCTTTAGTGATTAATTGGGGAAATTCGATAGCTTTGGAATCAATAAGTTGGCGTAGAAGGGTTGCATTCTGCAAAATACCTGATTCTTTTTGCTGCCGTACTACATTTTTTAAAATAAATTCGAGACATTCAAATCCGTAAGCCTCGAGATATTTTTTATCGAGAGCTGGGCTGAGACTTGTTGAAACAGGCGGTAATTGTGCCGTGTCGCCTATTAATAAAAGACTGCATGTGGGGCATGAATATACATACTCGATTAAATCGTCTAAAAGCCGGCCAGAACCAAAAATTGAATTTCTGCCCGATGAATTGGAAATCATAGAGGCTTCATCGACAATAAAGAGAGTGTTTTTATGTAAATTCTTGTTTAATTCAAAATTTCCAAAAGCATCTTTAGAGGATTTTTGGCGATATATTTTTTTATGGATAGTATAAGCTGCTGTTTGTGAATAATTACTAAGCACTTTTGCAGCCCTGCCCGTGGGAGCTAAAAGAACTGATTTTAGTTGCATCTCTTTTAGTGCCATAATAAAAGCGCTGATGATTGTTGTTTTTCCGGTCCCGGCAAAACCTTTTATCAAAATTATTTTATCCCTTTCGGCCTTTGCTACAAAACCCGAAAGCCCCGATACAAGCTTATTTTGGTCAGCAGTTGGCTCAAAAAGAAAGTAAGACAATATGCGTTCTGTAATAAAGTTATCTAACATAAAAGATTTTTATTCGTTTAAATTTTGAAATTAATATCTTTTTTTAACTTTGCAAACGAATAAAAAAAATTTGTAAAATGGGAATTTATTTAGTCTTAGCAATTGTTGTTATAGTTTTGTTGGCTGTATTTACTTATCGCTTAGCAAGTAAATCACAAGCTTTGAAAACTACCTTGAATATCGTTTATTTGGTTGCCATTTTTGTTTTGGCTTATTTTTTGTTTCTAAGTATTCGGAAACCAATTCAGTTTGAAAAGGCGAAAAAGCTTCGTTATAAAGCGACTATCGTGCGTCTGAAAAAAATCAGGGATGTGGAAGATGCCTATAAAAGTATGTATGGCAAATACACAGGAAGTATGGATAGTTTAGTAGAATTTGGCAAATCTGATTCTCTGGTAATAATTAAGGCTATCGGAATGGTACCAGATAGTCTAGCGATAAAATTTTCGGCTGAAAAAGCAGAACAAATAGCTTTAAAAGCCGGAATTATTACTCGCGACACGAGTAAAGTGGCTGTGAAAGATTCTTTATTTAAAGATATGGTGGTGGATTCGATGGCTTATGTTCCGTTCGTAGGTCAGAAATTTCAGTTAGGTGCAGGGATTCTAATTACCATGTCGCAAACAAAAGAACAGGTATTTGAGGCAAAAGCTCTTAATGATGTTGTTCTGAAAGGTTTGAATCGTCAAATGATTGTCAATCTGAATGATGAACGTAAAAAAAACGACAAATATCCGGGTTTAAAAGTGGGTTCATTGACTGAGTTAGTGAGAGCAGGAAACTGGGAATAAAAAAAAATGTATGAAAGATATATCGTTATTTAATAATTCGTTTAACGTACAGAAATCTTCAACTTATCATTTGTCCGTCCAGCTGAGTCTGGACGGGTATTCTTTTACTATTGCAGATGCTATTCGCAAGCGTTTTAATGCCATTAGGCATGTTCCGTTTACCTCTCATTTTGAGGATACCAATGGGCAGTATCTCGATTTTATAAAGACGGCTTTTGAAAAAGATGCTTTTTTAGGGAAAAATTATAAAGCAGTAAATTTTGTTTATGCTTTCTCCAATTTCATTATTATACCCCAAAATTCGTTTAGTCGGGAGGATTTAAAAAATACTTATTTGTTACATTATGAATTAAGAGATGACGAAGAAATTCAATTCAATTTCGTAAAAGAATATAATTTATATATCGTTTTTTCTGTTCCTTCGGATTTAACTAATTTGCTAGTTACAAAATTTCCGCAAGTAGAATTTCATCATCAGGCAAGTGTTTGGCTGAAAAGCATCTTTCAATCTGAAATTAGTGATACTGAATTTTCTTCTGTTTATTTTAATTCAGACTACTTTCTTCTTTTCTATGGAAAAAATGGCATGCCTCAGCTGATAAATGCTTTTCAGTTTGCCTCTAAGGATGAAATGATATATAAGTTAGTTGATGCTTTTCACTCCATAGGCCTTGAAGCTGCTAAATTTAATTTTCTTTTAGCTGGGGATATAGACGATAAGGGAGAGCTTTACAAAAAGATAAATGCTTATTTCCCTTTCAATAGTTTCATGCGATTAGGGGAAACAAGCTCCTTAATTTATCTTTTTGATGAGGTGCCAGAACATCAATTTATTAGTCTGTTAAGTTTAGAATAATGCGAATTATAGGTGGAGATATAGCCGGAAGAATTATTCCTGAGCCTAAAAGTTTTACTTCACGGCCCACGACAGATGTTGCAAAAGAAGGTCTTTTCAATATTCTAAATAACGATTATTATTTTGACGAAATAAATGTGCTCGATTTATTTGCAGGAACTGGAAGTTTGAGCTATGAATTTGCCTCTAGAGGAGCTATTCAGGTTACTTCTGTAGAAAATGATGCCAGTCATGTAAATTTTATTCAAAAAACGAAAGAATTCTTCTTCTTGTCAAATATGATTGTTTTAAAGGTTGATGCTTTCAAATTTTTAGAAGGTATTAGCCAGACTTATGATTTGATTTTTGCCGACCCGCCTTATGATATGGAGGGGATAGAGAAGTTACCGGATTTAATCTTTGAAAGAGCTTTGGTGAAAAAAGAAGGATTATTTATTCTAGAACATTCAAAGGCTTATAAGTTTGATAATCACATACATTTCAAAAAAATGAAAAAATACGGACGAGTTCATTTTACTTTTTTTGAATAAAAATTCATTTTTTTTTTGGTAGATTAAAAAATGACGCTATTTTTGCATGGCTTTTAAGGAAAAGCAATCACTTATAAAAAATGGTTCGGTAGTTCAGTTGGTTAGAATATCTGCCTGTCACGCAGAGGGT
>CAYQXT010000029.1:0-16683 GCA_964421365.1 uncultured Bacteroidaceae bacterium | reverse complement strand
TGGCCGTGCGTTTACATCGCCGTACCGAAACGGTTGGCGATTTACCAAAAAAAGAGACCGAAGATGCTCTGAGAGATACAATATTAGACAAGGATACAGCCGATGCGATATTCCGCTTAACATCTTTACCCTTATACGACCAGCGTTTTGTAATTCCGGCTGCTCACCGCGAAGAAGCAATGGAGATGTTAGAAGATACGGCAGATAAAAAGGGGGAAGTAGGTTTTGGATTTATCAGACCTCCCAAAAGAGGATTATGATAAACTAATTAGCACGATGTTGTATCGTTTTTTATCATAATTTAAGGCGATAAACAATGGTTAATTATTAATTGCGAATGGTGAATTCTGTTCATCGCTAATGAATAGTTTGTTCTCAAAATACAATATACAAATAAATATATCAGGATACTTAAGCTAAACCGCATTGAATAAGATAACTTTATACCTATCCTGTTTGGCTATAAATAAGGTAACCTAATTGTTATACAGTTGATATACAACAAATTATTAAATAGTTAGATATAGATATTAGATAGAAACAGGATTAGTATTCTTTGCGGAATAGCTTATATCGAAGACAAAAAATTTAATGATAATCTTTTCGGATTAGCTTACTAGCGTGAACAAAAGTTCTAAATTATTAAAAAACACTTAAAAAAGAGTAAAATAATGACAGAATATAAATATTATCAAGCAATTGCAGATTTATTCAGATATCCGGATTCTGAATTCGTCCGTAAGGCTGAACTTATTTCAAAAATAATTAAAACTCAAATACCTGAGGCCAAAAACAAAATAGCCGATTTTATAAGTCAAATCGAAGAATCAGGGCTTAAGACACAACAGGAATACTATATGAGAACCTTTGATGTTCAGGCTATATGCTATTTAGATATAGGTTATCTGATGTTTGGAGAAGATTATAAAAGAGCTCAATTGCTGGTAAATCTACAAAAGGAACACAAAAAAACAGGTGTTGATTGTGGTAGCGAATTGGCCGATTATTTACCCAACGTGCTGACTCTTCTATCACGAACAGAAGACGCTGACTTTACACAAGAACTGGGTTTTATCATTCTACTACCGGCTGTTCGGTTTATGATAACGAAGTTTAGAAAAACGGATAATTATTACAAACTAATGCTGGAAATAGTATTGGATATACTAAAACGCGACTTCCCTGGCGAGGGACTTAAAGAATATGCCTTTGCAGAGGAAGTATTTACACCTGAAAAAGAATTTTTGCTATCATCACCAAAAATAAACAACTGTAATTTAAATTGTAAACCAAAAAGATCTTAACCATGAGTAACTATTTTTTATTTATTGGACTACCCTATGCCGCAATGCTGATTATGCTCATTGGGAGTATATTCAAATATTTGAATCTTGGATTTAAGGTTTCGTCCTTATCTTCACAGTTTCTGGAAGGTAAGCAACTCTTTTACGGGAGTCGTCCCTTTCACTGGGGACTTGTTTTTTTGTTTTTCGGGCATCTTGTCGCCTTTTTATTTCCAAAAACAGTTGTACTATGGAACGGGCAGCCCTTGCGTTTATTTATTCTTGAGATTACAGCCTTTGGCTTTGGACTCAGCTTATTATTTAGTCTGATTATTTTGATTATAAGAAGATTAACAAATAAAAGATTGCAGAAAGTTACCACTACGATGGACGTTCTTGTGTATATAATACTTTTAACACAAGTAATTTCTGGTCTTTGGATTGCTTATTTTTCCCGCTGGGGATCGGCATGGTTTCCCGCAGTACTAAGTCCATATCTCAAGTCATTATTTTTGTTTTCGCCAGATATTAGCCCCCTTGTAGCCTTACCCTTTGTTATTAAACTACATATTATTTCGGCATTTATACTTGTAGGCATGATTCCATTTACCCGATTTATGCACTTTTTGGTTTATCCTTTTGCCTATATTTTCCGACCCTACCAATATGTGATATGGAATTGGGATCGCAAAAAGATCAGAAGTTCTAAAAAACTGATAAGTGATATACGGCCAAAAAATAATTAATATTATATACGAGTGTGGATAAAAAAGGTAAATTTTCAATAGAATAGACTTCGTAGTTTTATAATTTTGAAAAAAAACTTAAGAGTTTATTCATACAATACTCCGTTAAGTTTTGCCACAATTTGAATCTGCAAATAAATAATGACTTGATAGTTAGTGATGTATCTGTTTGAATACAACTTTGGCAAAGTTATCATTTCAAGCCATTTATAAAAATTTAACGGACTATTGTTTATACTAAATTAAAAAAATAAAATTTGAAATATTAAATTCAAAAACAAAAACTAAATGAGTAAAATAAATTTATCGGAATGGGATGTGGAAAACACCGAATTCTGGAATTCAATAGGGAAAAAAATAGCCAATCGTAATCTATGGATTTCTATTTTTGCCATGATAGTAGCTTTTGCCGTGTGGATAATGTGGAGCATGATTGCCACCAAATTGAAAACCTTTGGTTTTAATTTCGGAATGATAAAACCAAATATGACACCGCAGGAAATAACCAGCAAACTCAAGGAGATAAACAGCTTATACTACACCCTGCCTGCCCTTGCCGGTTTGGCCGGTGCCACTCTGCGAATTCCCAATTCTTTTTTAATTTCCTTAAGTGGAGGCCGCAATGTCATCTTTTTCACCACGCTGCTTTTACTAGTTCCAGCCATTGGGGTAGGATTTGCTTTAGGTGATGTAAATACGTCCTACACCACTTTTGCCATTTATGCAGTACTGTCGGGCATTGGTGGCGGAAATTTTTCTTCTTCGATGAGTAATATCAGCTTCTTTTTTCCAAAACGAATGCAAGGAACAGCCTTAGGCCTAAATGCCGGAATTGGAAATCTCGGAATAGGCATTATGCAGAAAACTATTCCTTGGGTAATCGGTTTTTTCCTTTTTGGTGCTTTGGGCAGCGATGGCAAAGAGATATACAATCAGGCTATTTCCGGTTTTCAAAATGCAAGCTGGGTTTGGGTGCCTTTCTTAGTTGTCGCAACCCTAGCCGCTTTTTGGGGGATGAATAATGTTATCACAGGAACCCCAAAACTACCCTCTACCGCAACCGGCGTTGGAAAAACGGTTTATATGATTACCTTAGGCCTAATCGTTGTTTTTCTGGGTGCCTATTTATTTGTCGGTCTGAAAGTGAGTATATGGCTTGTGCTGCCCATAGTAATTGTATTGATGCTTTTATTAATGAAATATGCTACGCCAAAAGATATTAAGAGCAATTTAGACAAGCAATTTGATATTTTTAAAAATAAACATACTTGGGTAATGACGACAATGTACACCATGACTTTTGGTTCTTTCATAGGATTTTCGGCCGCTTTCCCAAAATTAACACAAGATATTTTCGTATATAGTAATGCCAACGACCCCAATTTTGTAAATCCTCATGCCCCTAATTTCTTAGTATGGGTATTTTTAGGTCCTTTTATCGGAGCATTAATTCGTCCATTGGGCGGCTGGCTGTCCGACAAGATAAAAAGTGGTGCCAAAATAACGGCATATAGTACTATTGCGCAAATACTTGCCACTTTAACAGTTGCATTTTTTATTGTAAAATCTCGAAATACTCCAACTCCTGAAATTTACTGGTGGCCTTATTTTATTAGTTTTATGGTTCTTTTTTTAACTACGGGCATTGGAAACGGTTCTACCTTTAGAAGTGTACCTTACATATTTCAGAAAGCTCAGGCCGGTCCAGTTCTGGGATGGATAGCAGCAATTGCAGCCTATGGTGCATTTATTATACCCAAAATTTTTGGACAGCAAATCAAAGCCGGACATGCCGAATATGCCCTTTATGGTTTATCCATTTTCTATGTCTTCTGTTTAGTACTAAACTGGTGGTTTTATCAGCGTCCAAAAGCCAAAATTAAAGATGCATAAGCAAAAATATGGATAGAAAATGTGAAAATTGCTCGCATAGCAATTGTTTTATAAATAGATATTGCTCGACAGAGTGGAAGCCGCTTATAAGTTTTTATAAAACTTCCAAAATATACCCTGCCGGCACCGTCATTTTTTCAGAGGGCGACCCGGTAAAGGGCATTTATCAGGTATATTCCGGCAAAATCAAAGAGATTGCATTTTACGGTGATAAACAACATATCGTAAGGCTTGTTAAAGCTGAGCAAATGCTCGGCTGTCGGGGCATTGGTGATTCTATGTATTATCCTGTCTCAGCTATTACGCTCGAGGATGCTCAGCTAACATTTATACCCATCGATATTTTTTATAAAACCATTAAAGCCAATCCTGAATTTGCCTTTAATATGATGTTGTTTTATGCCAACGAATTACAATACATCGAAAAACTTACTAAAATGCGGGTTTCAATGACGGCTCGTGAAAAAGTTATCCTTTCGTTGATTATTATTGTAAATGCTTTTGGCTTTGATAGAAAAGACAAAAAATTACTTAAATTCACACCCAATCGAAAGGATATTGCCAGTATTGCAGAAACAACTTACGAAACGGTCATTAGGGCATTAAGTACGCTGGATAAATTAGGTGTTTTAGAATTAAAAGGAAAATCAATCCGGATACTAGATCTTAATTACTTAAAGCAGGCGATAAAATGGGATAAATAAATAAAAAACCCGAACTCTTTTATTGAGTTCGGGTTTTTTATTTATAAAATTTATAAGCTTATCTCAATCAGTCATTTTCTTTGCAAAAAATGTTTTTACGGTTAAATCATATAGGATGATACCACCACCGATAATCATCAAGCCATCAGGTAAAGTTCTTGTCCACATCCAAGCTTTCATACTCTCAACTGCTTCGCGAGTACGGGTATAATAATATCCCATTTCCATAGCCATGTGAGTTTGATGCATGCCTATAATTAAAGTAGGAATAGCAAAAAGCAAAGTACCAATAGTTAAAAACCAGAAGCCATATTTACTCAATTTATCATTCCATACTAAATTATTAGCCAAAGCATTAGTACGCGAAGTCATATAAAGAAAGGCAATGGAGATATAACCAAAAGCTCCCAATAAAGCCACGTGAGCATGAGGCATAATCAGATAAGTACCATGCGAATAGTAACTAATCGTAGGGGTGTTAATTACCATTCCAAGGAATCCTGCACCTATCCAATTCAAAATAGCCGAACCAGCAATCCACATAAAAGGGGTAGCAAATTTGAAATCCGCACCAGAATAAGCTTTTTCTTTTTTATTCTTCATGGCTTCAATAATCATCAAAGCCAACGGAAGCGGCTCTAAAGCAGAGAAAATGCCACCAATGGCGATCCAATGCTCATCTAAACCTTGCCACCAATAATGATGACCAACGCCTAAGGTTCCACTCAACATAATAAGGAAAAGCTCGAAAAGCATGACACGAACAGCCGTTTTGTGCGAAATTAATCCCAGCGAAACGGTAAAAAAAGCAATAACGCCTGCTGCAAAAAGCTCAAAGGTTAATTCTACCCATAAATGAATGACCCACCACCGGTAATAATCATCAACGGTATAATTAGGTATGATTTTATGAAGGGGCATCATCCCGGCCATGTATAAGGTTGCGATACCAAATGCCGACCAGATAATAGTACTTACAATAGGATTGGTAGTTGCGGCTTTTTTGATAAGAGAAATAATCAATATAAACCAGAAAACTAATCCTATTAGTAAACCGATATCCCAGACACGGCCAAGATTAATCAATTCGCGTCCTTCGTTGCCAAGCCAGAACCAAGAGTCGCGTAATTGGCCGGTTGCTCCGAGATATAAACCTGCGATACCTCCAAGGGCAACCACCAAAAGGGCTGTCCATAAAACATCTACCAACCATGGATATTTATGGTCTTTATTGGCCACCCATGGAGCAATAAGCAATCCACCTACTAGCCAACCCACAGCTACCCACAAAATGGCCAACTGAGTGTGTATAGAGCGTATTACATTAAAAGGAATAATACTCTGCGAGAGGATAAAATCTTTTGTTGGTTCGGTATATAAATGTGACAAATAGCCTCCCAAAACCATTTGCACAAACATAAGAGCGGCGACAATGGGTATATATTTCATTAATTTTTTCTGCGATTTGAAGAGTTTTGTAATCTTCATCGGCTCTTCGAGCGTTTCGCCTTCTTCTTTTTTAAACAGATACTCATAAGACAAATAAATGACAATAATAGTTAGTGTCCATAGTATCAAGAATTCCCAAAGTGATACGCTATGCGAATAAAATGTAAGATTTTGGTCTAAAAGAGGCTCTGGAGGCCAGTTATTAGACCATGTTCTTTTTGTTCCCGGTCGGAAAGAAGAGGCCACTAGCTGTGCCCAATCCACAAAAGTAGCGATTTTCTTGGCTTCTTCGATTTTGATAACGCCACCCTTAAATGCCCGGTCGGGATCACCTTCTACCAATATATTAACCAGATACTTAACATTTTGCTTATAAGCCGCTGCGGAAGCATCGGTATAAACAGTTTTTGTTTTGAGTAAAGTGGTTTGAGCTTTCACGTCTTGCTTCACACGCTCCTTAACTGCAGCACGCTCTATTTTAGTAAGTTCGGAATTGGATTTACCATAAATCTGCTGGCCGTAATAGTCATACAAGTATTCTGCTCTTTTGTGCATGAAATCGGTAGAAAAGTCGGGCCCCATATATGCCCCCATTCCCAGCATGGTTCCCCAGTCTATTAAGTCAAATTCTTGAAAATAGCCTTTACCTGCCACCACATCGTCATAAGTGTATAGCTCCTCTCCACTTTCGGATACCACCACTTTGGGTATCGGCGGTACTTCGCGCTGCAAATTTGCTGTATAATAAATCAGCATACTCACCATAATCAGAGCAATAATCCAAAAGCCTGTATATAGGCCTTTTCTGCTCATAAACTTGTCTAGTAATGTTCGTTTCATAAATTCACACTTTAAAATACTACCAACAAGTAGTATTTATGTTTAAAAAAATTAAAATTTAGTAATATGATCAAAATTTAAGTCCGCCAAAGTTGTTTTCTCAAAAACGGCAAGGAATTTCTGTCGTACTCCAAGCCATGTTGTATGCATCACACAAGGATTTTCGTCTGAACAGATATGAAAACCCAATATACATTCCATATATTTCCCCATTCCTTCTACGGCATCAATAATTTCCGATAGAAAAATAGAATTGGTATCTTTATTAAATAAATATCCTCCACCTCTGCCTTGCACACTGTGAATAAAACCATTTTTAGATAAATCTGTCATCAAGCGGCGAAGATATTTATCCGAGATATTAAGTTTTTGCACCAAATATTTAGCCGAATACATCTTATCCGGATCTTTAGCCATAAAACTAAGTATTCGTAAAGCATATTCTGATGTTTTGGACAATCTCATAAATACTACTTTATTGTATTATTTCTGCAAAAAAAGAACTATTTTTTTTAATTAACAAACTTTTTTTATACTTTTTTAAAATTATACAAGAATTCGGCCTAAAAACCGGTCGGACGGATAGATTTATTAAAACTATAAAAATAGACAGCTCATTTACAATTAATTAATAAAGCCGTCCGACCGGTTTCGATACAAATTCACCTTTTTATAATTTTACTAAAGTTGAACAGTAGTTAATCCATTAGAATTATGCTTTTTGACCCTTATTTTTATAACTACCTTGAAATGACAACTTTGCAAAAGTTGTCATTTCAAGCAGATACATCACTAATTATCAAGTTACTATTTATTTGCAGATTCAAATTTTGGCAAAGTTCTACGGAATATTACTTATTAGATTATTATTTCCTCAAAAGCATTTTTAATTTCTTCTCGAGTAAACAAATCTAAGCCAGTAGCAAAAATCACAGACTCACCTGCTTTTAACATCTGCCTGAATTCGCCCGGATTATATAAATCCTCATTACTTTCCTTCCGGCTTTCGTGTAATTCAATGTTTTTAATCCATCTTCCTTTGGGGATAAAATGAATTGTTTTATCCGACATAAAATAAAGAGAGGGGAAATTAGTATATATCCGAAAACCAATACCTGAATCAAAACGACTAATTTCATGATTTATCCGGTTATTTGCATGGCTTAAAGAATTTATATCTCTGAAGGCCAGCAAAGGTTTCAGGATTAGTTGCACATCTTGTGGTGCTTCTAATAGTTTATATCTAATAAATAAAACATTTTGCACCGGAGAAAGAAGTATTTCCTTTTGCAAAACCATCATTCCAAAGGAATAAATAAATTTTGGATAGGGTTGCGTCTTAATTTCAGAAAGGTACTTTAAACCAGAGAGTTTATAACAATCACCCTGTTTCCGGACGGATAAATGATACTGATAATCTTCTAACTGAATGGTCTCATGTAGGGCAGAAAGCAGCACATAATAACTTTCTGAAGGTTTGGGTAATCTAGCAATAAATAAGCCCTGTTCTCGATGCTCATTAACCTGTACAAGAGAAGTATTAAGCATAGAGTAAGTATTATTTCGGACTTTAACTATTTGATCTTTCAAGTAATCATAATCGGTCAAATTTTTTGGTTTTATTTTTATATGCTTCATTTTGGTGGAGGTTTTGAAGACTATTTATAAAATTTTCATAAACATGCTTATGGATTTTGGCCAAAAGCGTAGAATAATGAAAGGGGCGCATGATGGTTTCATTAACATTTGCTTGCTTCCACAGACCGGCAAATTCAGGTTGGGTGATAGCGAGTACAGCTAAATTAGGCAGGCTCTTAAATAAAAAATCTTCCAAAAGAGAATTTTGAAAGAACAAACTGAGTGTATCTATTGAAATGTCGAATAAGAGAACTTGTGGTTTTTCTGCGAGTAAAAATTTAGTTGTCAACTGACTTAGTTTGATAAAATGAGCATTAAAACCTTGCTTTGACAAAAAAGAGAGAGAAATAAGCGTTGCATTTCGGTCGTACACGATTATTACACTGGGTTGATTCATCTTTATCTAATTTTTTACAAGTATAAAAAATAAATTTCTTAAAAAGATTGAAGAAAAAATAAATAAACCTAAAACTATTTTTTCTCTTTTTGCTCTTCTACCTGCCACTCGGTAATAAAATCATTATTTTTTTTTGTTTCAACTTTATCCAGTTCCCCAACAGGTTTCTTTTCAGAAATTTCAAGACTTTGATTTCCAAAATAGAGTTTATTTAACTCTTTAATTCGCTTTTCATCAAGTTTTTTCATGGTATTTAATTTTAAGTGTGCGAGTAAAATACCCAATTTTGAAAAGAATATCCTATAAATTTCATGCTTTAACCTATATTTAACATAATATTATTATTCCCCATAAAATATATGGATAATTGTGATTTAGGATTTGGAACACAAACTATAAAATATTGTGATATAATTATGGAGGCTTAGGGTATTTTAGGACTAATTCGCAATTCATACTCAAGCGCAATCAAAATAGCGAAAAGGATTTTAATATTTCATCTTCAATCAAAATATTACAAAAACAGGCATAACAAACATGATCCCTATTCAGTATCACAATTCATGATTCACAATTATTTTGCTTATCTTTGACTTATAATTGGAATTTTATGATTATCGAATTTGGTGTTAAAAATTTTCGCTCAATAAAAAACAGACAATTCTTAAGTCTTGAAGCGGAAACGACTGAGTACAAAACGACAAATTTCTTACAGGTTAAAAATTACAAAAACCTAAAGCTACTCCGCTCTGCAGCCATATATGGAGCGAATGCATCCGGAAAATCCAATTTGATTAAAGCCTTGAATGCCTTCCATCGAATGGTTTTAAAATCTGCCACTTATCAAGTGGACGACCCGATAGAGTGGTACGAACCATTTAAGTTAGATCCCGATACATCTGCCCAGGCGGTAGAATTTTTTATTAATTTTTTAACTAAAGATGAAATTCGTTATCAGTACAGTTTTTCCTTTCTCAAAGAAAGAATACTCAAAGAAGAATTATATTTTTACCCAAAAAATCGCAAAGCACAACTTTTTGTACGGGAATATATTAATGGCGAATACAGAATAGATTTTGGTCATTATTTCATAGCAAAGAAACAGATTCGGAATATTTTACCTAATCAGCTTCTCCTTAGCAAAGGAGCTCAGGATGGTCATCCTATTTTAATGAAATTATACCGATATTTTCGTCAGTATTTGGTTTGGAACTCCCACTCGTCCGGTCAGCAAGCAGTTCTGAGAGGAGAGATAGAAGACTGGATGAGTCGCAGCGACAAAAAGGGGTTTAGAGACAAATTAGTACGCTTAATACGCCTGTCGGATACTAAAATTCAGGATATTCAGGTTTTTGATTTTGACGAATTTGATTTTCGTTTCAAAGCAAGCTTAGATCCTATTTTAAGCAAGCACTTCTTAACCCACCAGAAATATCTGAGTATGGCGGTTCATAAGACCTTTAAAAACGGCAAAGAGCATGGTGCCGATATGTTACCCCTTTCCGAAGAATCAGAAGGTACGCGAATGCTATTTAATCTGGGCGGTCAAATACTCAAAATATTAGATACCGGAGGGATTTTAATTATTGATGAATTAGAAAACAGCTTGCATCCAAAATTATCTCGTTTTTTGGTGAATCTTTTCCACTACAATGAGAGTAATCCAAAAAATGCCCAACTAATTTTAGCCACGCATGAAACCAATTTATTAGATAAATCTTTGTTTCGCAAAGACCAGATTTGGCTAACCGAAAAAGATGAACAAGGCCGAACCGAACTCTTCTCACTCTCAGACATCGAAGGTTTAGGCTATGATGCCCCCTTTGAGAAATGGTATTTACAAGGGAAATTTGGCGGCCAACCCATGATAGACGAGATAGAATTTATTTTTGGAAATGAACAGGATAAAACAGAAGAAGGCTAATGGCACGGAGAAGCGGGAAAAAACGAAAACTAAAAAAAACACTGTTCATTGTCTGCGAAGGTAAAAATACCGAACCTATTTATTTTGCCGGATTAATAGAAGATGTACGAAGACAAACACAAGATTATACCTACGAAGTAATTATTTATGATACGCCTAAAAACGATCCGCTGGGTTTAGTAAATGAAGCTAAAACCTTACTGGAAGATTCTAAAAATGATGAAGCCTGGACAGTTTTTGACAAAGATGGCTATACCAAACACGAAAAAGCTTTTGAGCTGGCTCGCAAAGAAGCACCAAAAATAAATATTGCCTTTAGTTCTATCTCATTTGAACATTGGATATTACTGCATTACGAACGGAATTTTGAAAGCTTCACAAAATCTAAAGAGATTATTACTCACTTGCGTGAAAATAATCTTTTCACAAATTATTCTAAGAGGCAAAAATTAAATCTCTATGCTAAACTACGAAAGCGTACTTTTCGAGCTATAGAAAATGCCGCATGGTTAAGATTTAAGCAAAGTAAAGAAATAGCCAAGCATTCAAAAAAAATTTATGAAATAAATCCCTACACAAATGTAGATAAATTAGTTCGCAAACTAATATTATACAACACTTTCATTCGATTTGGAAAATTAAAAGAAAAATTTTTTTTTCATTCTTTTGTTTTCCAAATCAATAAATTTGATATTTTTGAAGAAGAAATTCAAATTCGTTTCTTTTGGCGCAACAAATCGAAAAAAATTTTAGATTGGCGTAATAAAATTGTACTAGGAAAAGAAAATGAAAAAATTTATCCACGAACTTTGGATACACTTATTTTATACCCCAACGAAAAATCTGTGTTTACATTAAAATTTGAGAAAAAAAATTTACGAAAAGAGATACGTATAGGTCTTTTAGCCGAAAAATTATTGCTTATTTTGGAACTTTAGGCGCTTTATTTGCTGTACCTTTAATCCGCAAGTTCTCACAATTTTTTACCTATATAGTAAAATAGTAAGCAAATTTGCGTTTATTTTAAGATGCTAAACATCAGTATATTAATTAGCTAAATATAAATTTATCAAAAAAGCTTTGTGGATTTAAGGCTTTATGAATAAATTAGTCGCAAGATTAAAAACAATGGACGAGAAAAAAAAACAGAAAATAAATAATCAATTTAGCTTAAGTACTGAGGATAAGAATCGTTTAGTGATTCTGTTTGCTATCCCCTCTCGTCGTTTGCGTCCACATGTTCCATATGAATTTGATTTGATAAGTTTCAGAAAGAATAACAAGAGTTATAGTTTTATTGCCATAGAATATCTTGATATTATCCGTTTTCGGAAATTTGGAATACTGCTTAATTCTGAATTTTCACAAACTAACTATCTGGCAATGGTTCGGATTAGGGGCGAACTCCCCACTGGTTTTTTCTATTGGGGTGGAACAATTGGCAGTAAACTAGTTAGTTTTCTACATTCTGGCTATCCATGGTATCATGCTTATTATCAAAGGACAGTACAAGAAAACAAAAATAGTAGTAATCCAATAAAATTATTCTCCAAAGCAAAAGAACTTTCCTGCTCACTTGAATATAAATCTTATAGTACAAAAATCAATAGGAAAGCACCAAAAGGAGATTCCACTATTGAGCTTGTGAAAAAACCCGAATTTATTGCCTACGAAAAAATTGATTCTTCAAAAATAAAAGCGTATCAAATTCAGCGAACCACTAAAGAAGAATTATTGGTACAAATTTTTAAGATCAACCCTAAAGTATTAAAAAACATGTGTTTGCTTACAGAAGAGGAGGAAAATAAGCCGTATGCAGCTTATTTTTTTAAGGAAGGAAAAACCTTTACCGGAAAAAGAATCAGAATCAATTGAGAATATAAAAATTTACTGATTAAGCCTTTTTTTTGTTGGAGATTCATTAATTATTAACAAGCTTACTAGGTTAAAAATTGTAACACTATTATTATATAGTGGCTATGTTTTAAAATAACATATATGCTTTCGATCTCACAACTTTATAACAAATATATAACCCTATATAACTTAATCTCCGGTAGTATCCCAATAATCACCTACTCCCAACAAAAAAAGACCCTAGCAGATTAATTTAAACTTTACTTAATAAATCCTTGCTGACGCAGTATGTTCATAAATTTATCAGAAAAGAATAAATTATCTGCTTCTTTGTATCGCACATCGGTAAATACCTGAGCAAGTGATTCTTTGTTATTCTCTTTAGTAAAGTCCTTCATCTCTTGCAGTTCTTCTTTTGTGTTATAAAGTTGCTTAATTTCCGCTCCACTTAAGTCCTGATATTCTTCAAAATGGACAACTGCCTCAAGTGGCAGCCGGTCGGTAAGTGTGGGTTCTTCATCAGGATAACCTAAAACGATTGAAGTAACAGGAACAACACCTCTAGGCAATTTCAAAATATCAATAATAGTATCGGCCATATAAGTAGTAGTGCCAAGATAACAAATTCCCAAATGATAAGCTTCGGCCTCTATTGCGGCATTTGCTGAAGCTAAAACAGCATCTATAGTTGCATTATAAAACCACAAAAAGTTATCGTAGGCCGGTTTAGCCAGACTCGCCTCACACCATTTAGAAAATCTATTTATGTCGGCACAAAAAGTCAGAACCACTGGAGCTTGCAAGACCATATCCTGTTTAAAATGACTCTCCCATAGTTTTTGTTTTCTGGTTTTATCGCGAGTTACAATAATGCTATAAACCTGCATATTTCCAGTATTAGAAGCCCGGACAGCAGCTAATAATATTTCTTCCAAAATATCTTTCGGAATATTTTTTTCGGAATATTTCCGAATAGAGCGATGCTTTTGAATAAATGGTATCATATTAGTAATTTATTAAAAATAATGTATCTTTGACTAAACAAAATTAGAAAATTATCGTTTAAATTGTAAATAAATATTTTTCAATTATAAAAAATTGAATAATTTCGTTATATTAATATTTCACTAATCTAACAAAAAAAATGAAAAAAGTAGTAGTAATCTTATTTATGGGTCTATTAAGTCTATCGTTATTAAGTTCTTGTGGGTCATCCAAGCATGCTTGCCCAGCTTATTCAAGCACACATGCTAATTTGCAACAAGTACAGGTAAATCCATAAAGAGAGATGAAATATCTGATAAGTTTTTTTGTTTTACTGTTGTTTGCTGAACCAATTTTTGCCCAAGGTGAGATAGATGAACAAAAAAAGATTTTTTACAGAAATGAAAAAACTTATGCCATATCTTTAAACTCGAACGGGATTTCCGCCAAGTTTCGTTATGCCCAGCGCATAAATGCCTTTAGCCATCGCGTTTATGATTTAGAAATTGGAAATTTGAAAAATAGCAAGGAGCAAAAAACGAGTAATCCCTATTTATACAATTCGGGGAGATATGTATATGGGAAACTTAATAGCTTTTATGTTCTTCGTGTTAATTATGGCTATCAGAAAGAAGTCTACCAAAAAAGAGATATTGGCGGAATCTCCGTTCGGAAAATATATTCAATAGGAGCAAGTTTAGGCGTTTTAAAACCTATATATTATCAGATTCTGATACCTCCAACGGGTGTAATTGACGAAAAGTTCGACCCACAGAAACATAGGGTTGGAGATATTGCCGGAACCGCTTCTTTTTTTAAAGGTCTAAACGAAGTACTTCCCGACCCTGGAATTAATGTTCAATATATGTATAGTTTTGAATTCGGGAAAAACGATGCTACTCTACGTTCTTTTGATGTAGGTACTACTGCCGAATTCTTTTTATATCCACCTAAAATAATGGCTCTTACAACTAATTCGCCTTTGTTTCTAACCCTATTTATTACTTATCGCTTTGGCAAAGTTGTGGATAGCAGAAAAGCAAAATTGAAAAATATTGGAAGTCCAATAAATATTCCTAAAAATCTATAAGCGCGCTATTCCATTATCAAAAAAAGATTTTATATTATTAATAATAAATGGTTTAGTCTCAAGGAGTAATTTATCCTTGTTCCTATTACTCAAATCTAATGAAATAAAGATTTTTTGAGGAGAGACTCCTTTTACGTGCTTTATAATATATATTTTTAATTGTTTCTTCTTGTTTATCCCTTCGAGACTAAAAGAAAATTTAGAGAATTTGTTGATGGAATATGGATTCGAAAGGTAATTTTCGTCAATAGAGTAGGTATTCTCTGCTAATTTTTTTATTTTCGGGATAAATCCGCGTTCGGCGACTATATACAGGTCATTCAAGTTATGAATAAAATTTATATTTCCATTTTCACATTCATATTCAATAGATTCAAAAGGAGAATTCATATTTTTCTCGACAAGCGCAGCAAATACAGCATTTCCTTGTAGATTATTCCCAATATTCAAGATTTTACAATTTTCAGAAAAACTGAGTAATAAAATAAACAAATACACAGCAATGGGACTTAAAAAAAACAGGGTATAAATTTCAATTTTATGATATTTTAGCCTGATTCTTTGGAAAAGTTTGTTCATAGTTCTAATTTTAGAAAAAGATGTTTAATTATACTTAAAAGTTGCGCACAAAACATAAAATTACAAAAAATAATCCAAATACATTTTTTATATTTGTACAAAATAGAAAAAAGATGATTACATTATTTATTAGTGGTTCTGAAATCTTCGTAGTGGCCTTAGTAGTAGTTCTTCTCTTTGGTGCAAATAAGATACCAGAGTTAGCCAAAGGCTTGGGAAAAGGACTAAAAGAATTTAAAAAAGCAACCGAAGAAATTAAAAAAGAAATTAGTGATGCGAATGTCTCGGAAGATATAAAAGACATTAAAAAAGATGTGAGTGGCTTAAATATCAAGAAAGATATTGATGATATTAAAAATAATATCAAATCTTAAGCATGATTGAAGTCCGACATTTAACCAAAACTTTTGGGACAATTCAGGTTCTTAAAGACATCACGTTTAACATTCCGCAAGGGCAGGTGGTATCTATTGTGGGTGCCAGTGGTGCAGGCAAGACCACATTGTTGCAAATATTAGGGACTTTGCTTCGTCCCGACACAGGCGATGTATTTATAGATGGGGAGAATGTGCTTCAATATGACGTAAAGAGAACGGCTGAATTTAGAAACAAAAAAATAGGTTTTGTCTTTCAGTTCCATAATTTGTTACCTGAATTTTCGGCACTCGAAAATGTGGCCATACCCGCTCTTTTGTCGGGTACTAGCAAAAATAAGGCTTATGCCGAAGCCACTAAATTGCTCGAATACCTTAATCTAGCTCACCGCTTAAAACATCAACCTTCGGAACTCTCTGGCGGCGAACAACAAAGAGTTGCAGTGGCACGGGCACTTATCAATAATCCATCCGTTATTCTGGCTGATGAACCCTCAGGGAATCTCGATTCTATTCATAAAACTGAATTACACGAGCTTTTTTTCAAACTCCGCGAAGAATTTAACCAAACTTTTATCATAGTAACCCACGATAGCGAGTTGGCAAAACTATCGGACAAAATTCTTCGTATAAAAGACGGTGAAATAATGAATCATGAACAATTATGAATACTGTTTATTGATAGAAATAGTTAGTTACAAAGATATAATATACAAATAAAATGTCTTGCTGCTTACTTAAACGCTATCAATCACCGAAAAAGATATTTAGGTCACTATACTTTTCAAACAGCTGAAAACAAGAATATTGTAAAATTTTATCTAAATCAATTATTATATTGATGAGTTTGGCATAAAAACCAGTCGGACGGATAGATTTATTAAAACTATAAAAATAGACAGCTCATTTACAATTGATTAATGAA